>JANOSQ010000497.1:0-1866 GCA_031415915.1 Fimbriiglobus sp.
GGGGCAGGGCTTACGGGTGCCGTGTTTTTTTTTTTCAACCCCGCCACCCTTACGCCGTGCCGCTCGCCTACCGACTTTGCATTATTGATCCGACCCGGTTACGCTATCATTCCTTCAATCCTCCCCGCCTTCGGAGCTTTCCCCGATGATCCGCCGGTTCCTCTCCCTCTCCCTCGCACTCCTGCCCCTGTTCGCATTGTCCGCGTCCGCCCAACTTTCGCCGGAGAAAGGCTTGGCCGCGATGAAACCCGCGGAGGGGTTGCAGGTCGAACTCTTCGCCGCCGAGCCGATGGTCATCAACCCCACGTCGATCGACGTGGACGACAAAGGTCGGGTTTGGGTCTCCGAAGCGGTGAACTACCGGCGGAAGAATTTCAACCGGCCGATCCTGCGCGAAGCGGGGGACCGCATCCAGGTGCTCATCGACGAGAAGGGCGAAGGCAAAGCGACCAAGGCCGTGACCTTCTATCAAGGGAAGGAAATCTACGGGCCGCTGAGCGTGTGCGTCATTCCAACTGGCAAAGGCTACCGCGTGCTCGTGGCGCAATCGCCGGACATTTTAGAATTCACCTGCAAGGATTCGACGAACCCCGTGGCCGATGGGCCACCGAAGAAGTTCCTCACGGGCTTCGGCGGATTCGACCACGATCACGGCGTTCACGGGCTGCACCTCGGGCCTGACGGCAAGCTCTACTTCACCGTCGGCGACGCCGGGGTCAACGGTTTGCAGAGCAGCGACGGCAAGGGGAAGAAATACACCAGCAACGCCACGGACATCCAGAAGGGAACGGTGTGGCGCTGCGAACTCGACGGCAAGAATCTCGAACTGATCGCCCATAACTTCCGCAACAACTACGAATGCTGCGTCGATAGCTTCGGCGAAATCTGGCTGAGCGACAACGACGACGACGGCAACCAGCAGACGCGCATTTGCCACGTCATGCCCGGCGGGAACTACGGCTACGGGCCGCGCGGCCCCGGCCAGAGTCACTGGCACGAGGAGCAACCCGGCATCGTCCACAAGACGCTGCGCACGGGCTTCGGCTCGCCCACGGGCATCCAGTTCTACGAAGGCAATTTGCTCGGCAAGAAATACACCGGCACGCTGTTGCATTGCGACGCCGGGCCGCGCGAAGTGCGCGCCTTCACGCGCAAGCCGAAGGGCGCGGGTTACGAACTCGACAAGGAAGTGATCCTGACCAGCAGCGATAATTTCTTCCGGCCGAGCGACGTTTGCACGGCACCGGACGGCAGCGTGTTCGTGGCCGACTGGTACGACCGGGGCGTCGGCGGCCACGGCATGGGCGACCCGACCGACGGCCGCATCTACCGGCTGACACCGAAGGGGCACAAGGGCTACAAGGTGCCGGAGGTGAAGCTGGATACGAAGGAAGGCGTGCTGGTGGCACTCGGCAGCCCGAACATGACGACGCGAGAGATGGCGTTTGACGCCGTGGTCGAGGTCCAGGGGGGGTTGCTGAATGATATCCCCAAGACGCCCGCATTGAAGGCCCGCTTGTTCCTGGCGTTCGACCGGACCAAGCATACCAGGGATTATGCGATCATTATTTATGCCAGCTTAATCGACTCGGAGGACGAACGCGAGCGGGCGCTCTTGATACGGCTGCTCGGGTCGATGATGACTGACGAGAAAATCAGTGGTAAAAAAGGGAGTGAAATAGATGAAATTATCAAGATATTCAATGGCAGGTCTAGCCCTGCGGTCGCCGCCCGCGAAATGCTCATCCTCTTCCGTCGCTTCTCGGCGGAGGCAGTGTCGGTGGGTGTGCTGTCCCTCGCCGAGAAGTACGACGGCAAAGACATCTTCTACCGGGCCGCGTTGAACATCGCCTGCGGCACCGATCC
>JANOSQ010000498.1:0-2380 GCA_031415915.1 Fimbriiglobus sp.
CCCGCCGAGGTACCCTTGGTCCTCCCGGCCAAGCCGCAAGCCCCAATCGCCGTGGCGAACCCCGATCGCGAGAAGCGCGAGCCGATGTCGAACATCCGCCGACGCACGGCCGAGCGGTTGCTGCAAAGCCAAAGCACGACCGCGACACTGACGACCTTCAACGAGGTCGATATGTCCGCGATCATGGAACTTCGCACGAAGTACAACGATCGCTTCGAAAAGAAGCACGGCGTCAAGCTCGGCTTCATGTCGGTGTTCGTAAAGGCCGCGGTCGAAGCACTCAAGGCCTTCCCGATGGTCAACGCCCGCATCGACGGCACCGACGTGGTGATGCAGAACTTCTACGACATCGGCGTCGCCGTCAGCACGGAGAAGGGTCTTTTCGTGCCCGTGATCCGCGATGCGGACCAGATGCACTTCGCCAAGATCGAGAAGGCCATCGCCGATGTGGCCAAGCGCGCCAAGGAGAACAAGATCGGCATGAAGGACTTGGAAGGCGGCACCTTCACCATCACCAACGGCGGCATCTTCGGTTCGATGCTGAGCACGCCGATTTTGAACCCGCCGCAGACGGGCATCTTGGGGATGCACAACATCCAGAAGCGCGCCGTGGTGGTGAACGACGAAATCGTCATCCGCCCGATGATGTACTTGGCGCTCAGCTACGATCACCGCTTGATCGACGGCAAAGATGCGGTGCAGTTCTTGGTGCGCATCAAAGACTGCGTCGAAAGCCCCGAGCGGATGTTGCTGGAGGTGTGAAGGGGTCGGGATCAAATAATCTTGTAGCTCGGGTCGTGTTTGCGGATGAACCGAACCGTGAAAGCCCATCCCCCCAATACGCCCACGAGGGCTGCGAGCGGCAAGGCTATCGCCGTGAAAAACAGCCAGTCGATTTGATCCGAGGTCGGCAAACTCGGATCGGCGCCGGCCACCGGTTTGGACACGAATAGGTGGTTGAAGAGCATGGCGATGCCGAGGCACGGTATCGCGACCACGTTGCAACCGACCACGGCGCCGAGTAGGCAACACAAATCGAGCTTCAGCTCACTCTTGGCGATGCTTCGACTCCCCTGCATGTTGCACCGCTAGGCGGATGCGTTCACTATTTCCCATTCAGCCGCGCCAGCGCCGCGGTCGCTTCGGTCGGGTAGTCGGCGCCGAACTCGCCGGCGGCGAGCTTCTCAAGCAGCGCTTTCGCGTCCTTCGACTTGGCCCGCTCCAACAACCGGACGATGCGCCCGGCGCGGGCTTCGCTCGGTAGCAGGTCGCTCGGTGACCAACCCACCTTTTTCAGAATGGCCTTGGCCCGGAATTGCGTCTCCGGTTCGTCGGTGGCTTCCAACGCCGCTTTCAGAATCGGGATGGCCGATTCGCCGAGCTTCACCAACTCCGCCTCGGCCGCGATGCGCACCTCGAAGTTTTCATCCTTCAACTTGGGCACGCAAGCGCTGGCGCGGGCGAGTTTGTCCGTGTCGGTCTTCTTCCGCGGCATGTTCGCCTTGATGAACTCCACTTGATCCGCGGCGACCGGCAGGAATGTGCGGAAGGCGACACTGGCCTTGGTGCGGTCGTCGCCGAGGAGGTCGGCCCACGCGTCGTCGCGGGCTTTCCCGGCGAGGGGGCCGGCGGATTTCACTTTGCCCAAGGCCGCGTTGGTGGCGATGTCCAAGTCTTCGATGCTGCGGCCGAGCAAGACGTGGTCGAACAGCGAGGTGCCACCGTTCGCGGAGGAAAAGAGAATTCCCGTCATGCCGAAGGCGCCGAAGTCCTTGAACACGTCGCGGGTGACGACGGTCCACTCCTCGGGGCTTTTCTCCGCGACTTTGTGCCCCGTGGCGCCGAGGTCGTACTGCCCGGCGGCGTAGCGTTTGCCACTCCAACCGTTGTCGTTGGCGAACCCGAGCAAGATCGAACCGCCCTTTTCTTTCTTCCACGCGAAGCGCAAGTAGCGGAACTCATTCGGCCCCGTCGGCTTCTCGACGATCTTGTAACCCCACCCTTTCAAGCTGCCCGCGTGCCGCTCTTGCCCGGTCTGTTTCAACGACTCCAACCCGGTGTAGACATCGCCGCGTTCGACCTTCAGATCGCCGTTGTTCGCGACGCCCGTCTGCCCGACGATGTCGTCGATGGTCTTCGCGATCGACTCGTCGAGCAGTTCGACGGTGGGGTCGTCCGCTTTGGTGCCCGGCTTCGCGCCCATGGGTTTCGCTTGAATCGGAGTCGTTACCAGCAGACAGATGCTCAGGGCGAAAGCGATCATCGGTGACTCCCGGCGGGACAAACTCAGTTTAACCGGCCGGCAGTTTCATCTCAAGGGTCTCCGCATCGCGGAAGGCGCCGAGGGCCAATTCGTAGACGCGCCGGGTCATCGTCAGGT
>JANOSQ010000499.1:0-2879 GCA_031415915.1 Fimbriiglobus sp.
GGCTACATCGAGAACGTGCCCCCGGCGGTCTGGAACTACGACGTGTCGGGCAAGCGGGTGCTGACGCAGTGGTTCAGCTACCGGAAGAAGAACCGCGAGCGGCCGATCATCGGCGACCGGCGACCGCCGTCGAAACTCGGCGACATTCAACCCGAAGGCTGGCTCAACGAATACACGGTGGAGTTGTTGAACGTGCTGCACGTCCTCGGCGGGCTCGTGTCGTTGGAAAGCGCCCAAGCCGATTTGCTGAAGCGCCTCTGCGACGGCCCGCAGATTTCCGCGGCCGACCTCAAGGCCGGGGACACGCTGAAGTTTCCCGCCGAGTGGCGCAAGTCGTTGCGGGTGAGCGCGAGCATTTTCGACGGCGAACCGAACGGCGATTGAAACTCCGCGCCTCCCTACCACTTCCGCAGCATCGCCGCGCTGGCGGCCAACCAAGCGTCGTCGTCGTTGTCGTCGAGCGCGGCGAAGTTGTTTTCGATCCTCCGGTAAGCCATCTTCAAGAAGCTCCGCCCGGCCGTCACATCGGCGAATCGATCCTTAGGCTTCGGGTTTGCGATCAGTGCATCCAACCGGCTCAGCACGCACGCCGCAGCGTACAGATCTATGGCGATGTCCGCGAGGCGTTCGTGGATCAACTGCGCTTGGACGAAGACCGTTTCATCCTTCAATTTCAAGAACACGTGCGGCAGCTTCGTGCCCAGTTTCTTCACCAGCCCGGCGAGAATCCGGGCGTCCGCTTGAAGCTCCGCGGACTGCACGGGCACCGTCGGGGTACTCGCCAACCAAGGCGCCGCCAGCTTCGCCCCGGCGCCGAGGCCCGAGAGCAGCTTGCCGAGGCTCCAGCGGCCGCCGACCAAGTCGTCGCGCAGGTTCTTCAAGTACTCCCCCGGCCCCTTGCAACCGACCACGGCGATGAACGCCTTCAGCACGTCGTTGGCCCCTTCGCCGATGGTGTTGATGCGCGCGTCGCGCATCCAGCGCTCCAGCGGTTGATCGGTGAAGTACCCCTTCCCGCCCCAGACTTGAATCGTGTCGTTGACGATGGTCCAGAGGTGCTCGGTCGCGAAGACTTTGAGCATCGCCGTTTCGAGCATGTAGTCGTCGGCGCCGCGGTCGATAAAGGCGGCGCACTGCGTCGTCATCGCCTCCATCGCGAACAAATGCGACGCGGCGAAGGCGACCTTCTTCTGCACGAGTTGGAACTCGGCGAGCGGCTGTTGGAATTGCACCCGCGTCTTGGCGTGCGAGATCATCGCATCGAGGCAGACCGTCGCGTGGCCGGTGCAGGTGGCGCCGAATGTCGTCCGGCCGAAGTTCAGCACCGTGAGCGCCGCTTGCAACCCCCGGCCGATCTGGCCGAGGATGTTCTCCTTCGGCACGCGGACGTTCGTGAACTTCATCTTTCCCGTCGCCGTGCCGCGGATGCCGCACTTGTCGGCGCGGACTTCGAGGACTTCGAAGCCGGGCATCTCGGGCGTCGTTAGGAACGCGGTGACTTTGCTCCCGCCTTTGCCATCGGGCGTGCGCGCCATCACCGTCAGCACATCCGCGATGCCGCCGTTGGTGATGTAGTGCTTGATGCCGTTCAACAAATACGCGGAACCATCTTCGGTCGGCGTGGCCGTGGTGCGCACGCCGCCGGCGTCGGAACCCGCTTCCGGTTCCGTGAGCGCGAAGGCCGCGATTTTCGAGCCGGTGAGCATCCCCGGCAACCACCGGGCTTGCTGTTCCTTAGTCCCGAACAGGATCAGCGCCCGGCAACCGATACTCTGGTGGGCGTTCACGAACACGGCGGTGCTGGCGCAGTGGCCACCGAGCAGTTCCATGATGCGGATGTACTGCTGCTGGTTGAAGCCCCGACCGCCGAACTCCGTGGGCACCGTCATGCCGAGCACGCCGAGTTCCCCGAGGCCGCGGATGACCGAATCCGGGATCAGCGACTCGCGGTCGATCTTCGGAGCGTCGATGCTCGAATCGGCGAATTGCTTCACCTGCGCGTACGCTTCGTCCGCCGCGGATTGTTCCTGCGGAGACAGCGTCGGGTAGGGAAAGAGGAGGTCGCCGCGGACGCGCCCGAAGAAGATGCTCTTGGCGAAGCCGAGCTTCTCGACTTCGCCGAGGAGTTCCGCGACTTCTTTTTTCTGGGCTTCGACTTGGGCCTGGGTGAGCGCCATGGGGAACCTCGGGAAAGGGTAACCTATTGTAGGCCCCGGAGTCGCTCGGCACGAACCGGGCTATAATGCGCCCGTGAACCCCCCTCGGATGCGCCATGAACCTGCCGAAACCCCACCCTCGTTCGCCCGAAGCGCTGATCCGCATCCTCTCGGGTGCGAGCGCGTGCGATGCCGACGACGAACCGCCCGTGGTGCCCGAGGCGATGGAT
Source organism: Fimbriiglobus sp. (assembly GCA_031415915.1). Classification (GTDB taxonomy): domain Bacteria; phylum Planctomycetota; class Planctomycetia; order Gemmatales; family Gemmataceae; genus JALHQU01. Next base: position 2,387 of record JANOSQ010000499.1, read on the forward strand.
CTGCCGCGCATCGAAGCGGCCGTGCGCGAGATCCTTTTCGCCATCGGCGAGAACCCGGACCGCGAGGGCCTCGTCGAAACCCCGGCCCGCGTGGCGCGCATGTACGCCGAGGTGTTCAGCGGCCTCCACACCGACCCGAGGGAACTGCTGCGGAAGACGTTCACCCAGCACCACGACGAGATGGTGCTGGTGAAAGAGATTGAATTCTCCTCCTGTTGCGAGCACCATCTCGTGCCGTTCTTGGGGCAAGCCCACATCGGCTACCTGCCCAATGGCAAGGTCATCGGCCTGAGCAAACTGGCCCGCGTCGTCGACGCGGTGGCCCGCCGACCGCAGGTGCAAGAGCGGATGACGGAGCAGATCGCCGACCTGATTATGAACGAGCTTCAACCGCGCGGCGTCGGCGTGATTCTGGAAGCCAGCCACATGTGCATGACGATCCGCGGCGTGAAGAAACCCGGTGCGAAGACGATCACGAGCGCCATGCGCGGCC
>JANOSQ010000500.1:0-2874 GCA_031415915.1 Fimbriiglobus sp.
CCGCGTTCCGCAAACTCGTGTTCCTGTCCGGCCCCGTCGCTTGGCTCGTGCTCGCCAGCGCCGCCGACGGAACGAAACGGCGGGTCTTCCTCCCCGCGATCCTCTCCGGACTACTGCTCTGGGTCGCTTTCTTCCCGTTGAATTTAGGCCCCGTGGCGTATGTGGCACTCGTGCCGTTCCTCGCGCTCATCCGCGCCGAGGGGATCGGAACGAAGCGCCGCTACTTCGCCGCGTTTCTCGGCGGGATGGCCTTCTACACCATGGCCCTCGGTTGGATCCGCGTCGCCCACCCGGCCATGGCCCTGTTCGCCTTCCCGGGGATGTCGCTGTATTGCTCGCTCTACTTCCCGCTCGCCCTGTTGCTGCTCCGCCGGCTCGACCGCGCGAAACTCCCGTTCGCCCTGACGCTGCCGATTGTCTGGGTGGGCCTCGAATACGTCCGGGCGCACTTCCCCACCGGATTCCCGTTCATGCAGTCCGCGCACGCATTCCAGCTCATCGGCTTCGGCTGGTACTTCCTCGGCTACACGCAGCACGCGAATCTCCCGCTGCTGCAAGCCGCCGACCTCGGGGGCGTCTACCTCGTCTCGGCGGTCGTCGCCGCGGTCAACGGGATGGTCTACGAATGGGCCTTGCGCGCCCGGCCGTTCCAGTGGCTCATCGGCATCCCAAGTGCGTGGCGGCCCTACACCTTCCACCGCGAGGTGGTGGTCACCGCCGGCACGGCCCTCTTCGCGCTCGTCGTCGTCGGCTACGGTTCGTACCGGATGATCCACCCGCCGTTCGCCAACGGGCCCCGCGTCGCCGCGATCCAAGAGAGCATCCCGCAGACCGAGAAGATGGAGGACACGCGATCCCTCTTCCAGCGCTACGACAAACTTTGCACGAGCGCGTCGAACGCCAGCCCGAAGCCCGATCTCGTCGTCTGGCCGGAAACCTGCTTCCCCGGGACGTGGTATCGTCTGACGAACAACGCCGACCTTACGACCGCCCCCGACGACGTGAAAGAGGAGATGGGGCCGGGGTTGAGGGACAACGCGTTCATCGTCGAGCATGCCCGGAATAACTGGGGCGCCAACGTGCTGCTAGGTCTCAACGCCGTCGATTACGACGGCCGGCGGATGTGGAAGAGCAACAGTGCGCTCCTCGTGCGGCTTGACGGCGCGGTCGATCCGACGCGCTACGACAAAATGCACCTCGTGCCGTTCGGCGAGTACGTCCCGCTGAAGGAAACCTTCCCCTGGTTGCAGGCTTTCACCCCGTACAAGCACGACTACAGTTGCCGGCCGGGTGATCAGTTCGTCCTGTTCGACATCAAGCCGCTCGATCCGAAGGTGAAGAAGCGCGACCTCGCGTTCGGCGTGCTGATCTGCTACGAGGATTCCGACCCGTCGATCGCCCGCGAGTACAACCCGAGCAGCGGTCGGCCGGGCGCCGACTTCTTGGTGAACATGTCGAACGACGGCTGGTTCGACGGCACCGAACAGCACGAGCAGCACTTCGCGATTTGCCGATTCCGCGCCGTGGAATCGCGGCGCAGCGTGGTGCGGGCCGTGAACATGGGCATCTCGGGGATCATCGACCCGGACGGCCGCGTGAAGGAACTGCCCGATTACGAATGGGGCGACTCGAAGAAGAAGATCGCCATCGTCAGCGGGGAAGTCCCGCTCGATTCGCGCGCCAGCTACTACGCCATGCTCGGGGATTGGGTGCCGGGGCTGTGCTGGGGCTTGGTGGTGGTCGGCTTGGGCTGGGCGCGGTGGCGGGCGACTCGGGTGGTATAATCCTTGGAAATGGGAGGGCGTGGAGATGGCGACGATTACGATACAGGAAGCCCAAGCGACGCTGCCGGAGTTGATCCATCGACTGCTGCCCGGTGAAGCGATGCAGATCACCGAGGATGGCCGACCGGTGGCGGTGGTGACGACGGTGAGTGAGACACGCCGAGTGCCGGTGCTCGGTTCGCAGCGCGGCTCCGTGATCTATATGGCACCCGATTTCGACGCGCCACTCGAAGACTTTCGCGAGTACATGGAGTGAGATACCTCCTCGACACTCACACGCTCATCTGGAGTCAAGACGACCCCGGCAAGCTGTCCGCGACCGCGAAGGTCGAGTTGACCGACCCGGCCAACGTCCGGTTGCTGAGCGTCGCGACCGTTTGGGAAATCGGGATCAAGGTGGCGTTGAAGAAGTTGAAACTGTCGAAGCCATTTCGCCAGTGGGTTCAGATTGCGATCAAAGACTTGGTGCTGACCGAACTGCCCATCGAGCTCGAGCACATCGAACGGCAAATGTCTTTGCCGCTTCACCACCGCGATCCATTCGACCGGATGCTCGCCGCCCAGTCGCTCGTTCTCGGCATACCCGTCATCGGCAACGACGGGATCTTCGACGCTTACGGCGTCGCGCGGATTTGGAACTGACGGATCCCCATTGCGGCCGGACGCGGTGCCCGATTCCACCGGAACAACTCCGATAGACACATGCCGGCTCCGCCCGCACAATACCCGTTCGTTCGGTGAACACCCGGAGTCTGCCCCCGATGGCGGTCAATCTGCCCCCGCATTACCACGATGCCGACGCGCGTTACAAGAAGGCCAAGACCGCCGAGGAGAAGCTCGTCGCCCTGCGCGAGATGTGGGTGCTGCTGCCCAAGCACAAGGCGAGCGAGAAGGTCCAGGTGATTCTCAAGTGCAAGATCAGCGAGCTGAGCGATCAGATCGAGCAAGAGAAATCCGGGCCGAAGAAAGCGGCGCCGGGGTCGTTCAAGTTCCAAAAGCAGGGGGCGGGGCAGGTCGTGTTCCTCGGGCCGCCCAACGCGGGGAAATCGACGCTGTTGTCGAAGCTGACCAAAGCGTCCCCGACCATCGC
>JANOSQ010000501.1:0-2166 GCA_031415915.1 Fimbriiglobus sp.
AGAAGACCGGCATCGGGTTCGGGTCGCTCTTCACGGGCGCGCAGACGCTGCCGGTCAGCGGATCCGCGGACGATGCGAGCTCGGCTTCGACCCAGCCCTCGGCCCGTCCGAACGAAGTCAAGTTGTTGAGCAGACGCCGCAGGCACGTTTCTTCAACGGCGCCGAGTTCGACGCCGGCCCATTGGATGAACAGCGGATCGCGGCGACCGACGCTGACGAAGGTGTCGAACACGAGCGTCGTGCCGCCGCCGCTTTCGACGGGCGACTTCGTGTTCAGCGGCATGTAGTGGCGAGTGTGGGCGACCGCGAGCCGGGGCAGGTGGAACGTGGGCGGGGCGGTCAGCTTCACCAGCACGCCTTGCACTTGCTCTTGAGTCAGGTCGGGGCAGGTGCGCTTCCAGACGGCGATGAGGGCACGGAGCAAGCGCCACGGCGACGGCGGCCATTCGGGCACGCCCTCGTTGACGTGCCGGCCCCAGGGGGTGGCGTGGAAGCGCCCGCCGGGGAAGGTCAAGCGGATGACGACGGGCATGGGCGCTTATCCCTTCGGGTTGTTCCAAGTGAGTTCGGTCACGGTCGGTGCGGCGAAGAGCGTGCCGCACTTCGGGATCAGCTCTTTGAGGAGCTCCGTGAGTTCGGCCGCATCGGGCAGGGCCGTGAATTCGGTGCGGTGGAAGGGCACGTTGCCGTAACCGCCTTTGGCGTCGACGTTCGCCACGCTCGGTTTGGGCAGGGCGCGGTCGAACTTCACGCCGCCGCTGTCGGCGCGGCCGACGCCGCTGGCTTCGATGAACGCCGAGAGCGCACGCGGGTGGCGCAGCCGTCCGGCGATCTTCTCGAGGAACACCCCGTGGACGAGGGAGTTCGGATCGTACTTGAAGCAGACCGCCGCCAGCTTGCGGAGATTGACGACCCCGGCCACATCGTCCGGTTCCTTCTCGGGGGCCGCCGCCGGCGCTTCGGTGGCCACTTCCGCACCCTTATCGGAACCCTTCGTCTTCGCCTTCTTCGGCGTGCCGGCCACCGTTGACATGCCCAGTTCGGGCTTCAGCACGTCCGCGAAGGGTTTGTTGTCGGCGTTGACGCCGCTCATGATGTACGGGGAGTTCAGCCGGTGGAATTCTTGGATGCTCGTGGTCGTGTCTGTGCCGCCAAGGCCGGCGAGCTTGACCCGGATGAAGGGCAACCCCTTCAACTCCGGTGCGAGGTCGTTGGCGCCTTCGTCCCAGCAGACCGCTTCGAGCCGGTTGGCCATCGACTGCGCCGACTCGACGAGGAGGGTCGCCACGCCGTGGGCGTCGTCGTAGGTGGCCGGGCCGAGGTCGGGGAAGCCGGTCGGCTGGATGCGGGTGCCGGCCACCGGCTTCAGCGCCGCTTCGATCAGGATGCGGGGCGACGCTTTCAAGGCGTCGAAATCGAGGGTCACGGTCAGTTCTCCGGGGGTGGGTAGAGGACGCTGTTGGCGATCCGTTCGAGATCGCGGTTCGAGAGCGGGAACAGCATGGCGGCCAGCAGCCGCGCCGGGGGGATGGCCGAAGCCACTTCGACCCGCTGGCCCGACTGCCGGCGGTTGCGATAGCCGGTGACGAGCAAGCCGCCGGACTTCAGCCGCCGGGCCGCGCGGGTGACGCACTCGGTGACGGCGTCAGCCCGGCCGGATGCGAGCATGTGGAACACGTCCGGGTCGGGCTTGGCGTTCGCGTCGCGGCCGCGGGATACGTTCCAATAGTCTCCGTTCGCCGCGATGCGCAACTCGGCTTCGACCAGCAGTCGGGGGACGCCGAACTCGAAGGGGATGGCGTCGAAGCTCGATTCCGGGGTGGGCCGCTCGCTCGGGGGTTCGACGGCGATCAAGCCCCAGAGGAGGTCGGCGAGTTTTTCGTCGTCGGTGTCGCCGTGCAAGAAGGCGATCACGTCGTCGAGCTTGGCGAAGCCCGAAGACTCGACCGGCACCCCGGCGAGGCCCGCGCGGAATGCTTCCATCCGCCGTCGGCGGAACACGGCCGCGAGGTTGTCGGCCAGCGGTCGCCGCGACCAAACGGCGGAGGTACTGCCCGGCGACCAGTTGACGTACTTCGTCACTTCGACTTCTTCGAGGAACGCCCGGATCGGGCCGACCGCTTTGTCGCCGCGCATCCCCGCGAGGCTCGCGGCGAGGCGGAACTC
>JANOSQ010000502.1:0-4115 GCA_031415915.1 Fimbriiglobus sp.
GCAAGCCGATGTTGGAACTCCCCCACCCTGCCGCTGTCAAGGGGTTGTCATTCGTCACCGACGGGAGCACGATCTTGACGGGCTGCGACGATAAGCAAGTCCGCGCCTGGAAGTTCGTCTCCGATCAACCGGCGTTCACGCTCGCCCACCCGAACATCGTCCACTGCGCGGCCTTCGACAAAACGGGGAAGCTCGTGGCCACCGGCTGCCAAGACGGGATTCTGCGGATCTACGATCTTTCCAAAACCCCCGTCGCCGCCCCGAAGGCGATCAACGCCCACATCCTCCCGCAGGGCCAATCGATTTACGCCGTGGCGTGGCACCCGGATGGCAAGCTCGTCGCCTCGGCGAGTTTGGATAAGTCCATCAAAATCTGGGACGCGACGGCGGGCACACTCGTGAAGGAGATCAAACCCGGAAACGACGTCGCCCCGAAGCCCGGGGCCGCCCGCGATCCCGGCCACACCGATCAGGTCTTCACGCTGGCCTACACCAAGGACGGCAAGCAACTCGCGTCGGGTTCCAGCGACAAAACCCTGAAATTGTGGAACGCCGAAACGGGGGCGTTGATCCGCGAGTTCAGCAATCCGGATCTCAAACCCGCCGGCGAAGGCGTTCCCCCGCCGGCTCACCCTGGCTTTGTCCAGTGCGCGAAGTTCACCGCCGACGGAACCAAACTCGTGAGCGTCGGCACGGCGCCGAAGCTGCGCGGCTACTTGGCCGTGTGGAACGTCGCCGACGGGAAGCGGCTTTACGGGCAGGAAGTCGACTACGGCCCGCTGTATTCGGTCGATATCCGCGCGGATGGTTCGCTGCTGCTCGGCTGCGGTCCCAAGCAGCGCGGAGCGACCGAGTCGGAAGCCGTGGTGATCCCGTTCCCGGTGAAGTGAGTCAATGAAAACCATCGCCTTCGACTTCGGCAACGTCCTCGCGCACTTCGACCACCGCATCACGGTGGCGAAGTTGCTGCCGTTCACGACGCTCTCCGCCGACGAACTCCTCGGCGCGATCTACAACGGCCCCGTCGAAGTCGACTACGAGTGCGGCCGGCTTTCCACCGAGGGGTTCTTCCAGGCGATCCGGCTACCCTCGAAGCTGACTTGCTCGCTCGTGCAGTTCGTCGCGGCGTTCGAGGATATCTTCGCGCCGAATCCCGACGTCTGCGAACTGATCCCGCTGTTGAAGCCGCGCTACCGGTTGCTCTTGGCCAGCAACACCAATGCGGCCCATTACGCGAAGTACTCCGCGCAACTCGCATCGGTGCTGGCTCACTTCGACGCCCTCTGCCCCTCGCACCTCATCGGGCACCGCAAACCGAGTGCGGATTACTTCGCCGGGTGCCAGAGCCAAGCCCTGGCGGAACCGGGCGAATGCCTCTTCATCGACGACCTCCCCGAGAACCTCGATGCGGCCCGCCGGCACGGGTGGCACGGGCTCCTGTACGGCCCGAGTACGAACCTCCGCGAGCAACTCCGCGGAATGGGCATTCTGTTTGATGCCCCGCTTCGATAAAACGAATGGGGAGAAACGCCCGCACCCGACCGGAGCCACGGTGGCATGGACATTTTGCATCAAGCCGACCCCGAACTCTTCCGCGCCATCGAAGGCGAGCGCCACCGGCAGCGGCACGGCTTGGAGATGATCGCGTCGGAGAACTACACGAGCAAGGCCGTCATGGCCGCGCAGGGGACGGTGCTCACGAACAAGTACGCCGAAGGGTACCCCGGCAAGCGCTACTATGGCGGCTGCGAGTTCGTCGATGTCGCGGAGCGGCTGGCTCTGAGTCGGGCGAAGCAGCTCTTCGGCGGCGACCACATCAACGTGCAACCGCACTCGGGCGCGCAGGCCAACATGGCCGTGTTCTTGGCGATGCTGCAACCGGGCGATACGATCCTCGGGCTCGACCTCGCCCACGGCGGGCACCTCACCCACGGCATGAAGCTGAACTTCAGCGGCAAGTACTTCAAGGTCGCCAGCTACGGTGTGCGGCAAACCGACCATCGCATCGACTTCGACCAAATGGCGGCACAGGCGCGGGAACACAAACCGAAGCTCATCATCGCGGGGGCGAGCGCCTATCCCCGCACCCTCGACTTCCCGAAATTCGCCGAGATCGCCAAGGAAATCGGCGCCGTGCTGATGGTGGACATGGCCCACATCGCGGGGTTGGTCGCTGCGAAGGTCCACCCCGATCCGGTGCCACACGCGGAGTTCGTGACGACGACGACGCACAAGACCCTCCGCGGCCCTCGCGGAGGCGCCATCATCTGCCGGGAGCAATACGCCAAAGCCATCGACAGCGCGGTGTTCCCCGGTGTGCAGGGCGGGCCGCTCATGCACGTGATCGCGGCCAAGGCGGTGGCGTTCGCCGAAGCGCTGCTGCCCGAGTTCGTCACTTACCAAACGCAAGTGATCGCGAATGCCAAGGCGCTCGCGGAAGAGCTGATGACGATCGGCTTCCCCATCGTCTCCGGCGGCACGGACAACCACCTGATGCTCGTGGACGTCTTCACCAAGTGCGGCATCGGCGGCAAGCAAGCCGAGCAATCGCTGGATGCGGCCGGGATCACCGTGAACAAGAACATGATCCCGTACGACCCGCGCAAGCCGATGGATCCGTCGGGGGTACGCATCGGCACGCCGGCGGTGACGACCCGCGGGATGAAGCAAGCGGAGATGAAGCAGATCGCCCGTTGGATCACCGATGTGCTGTCGAAGCCGACCGACGACGATTTGCTCGCACGCGTCCGCGGTAGCGTCCACGAATTGTGCGAACAGTTCCCCGTGCCCGAAGATGCGGTGTAACACATGAAAGGTCCCCAACTCCTTTTGTTCCTCGCCTGCGGCGCCTTCGTGCTGTTCGCGTACTTCGTGTTCGAGGTGCTCGTCTTCCGCTATTCTTGCAAGCTCGCGCGCGTTCCCCGTCCGAGTCTGCTCCGCTCGATCTCGATCGTCATCGTGGTGCTTTTCGCGGTCAGCGTCGCCGAGGGGGCCCTCGGCAGCATCATCCGCGAAGCCTACGTCGCGGGCGGCTATCCTCTGTGGGAAGCGGGCTTCGTCGCCTTCTTCCTCGGGTTGCCGGTTCACATGGCCGTCTGCTCCGCCCTCCACGCCAAGATGCTCGGCCGGCCGCTCAGCGAAGGTTTGTCGGTCTGGATCGTGGAGAAGTCGATCAAACTTGGGTTGATCTCCATCGGCGCGGGCATATTCGCCCTGCTGATCCTGGCGAACAAGGCGAACGGATGACCCAGTTTTTCGCCACGTGCGCCCGGGGGTTGGAAACCGTTCTCGCCCACGAGTTGGAACGGCTCGGCGCCGCGCAAATCGAGACGGGCCGCGGGGGCGTCTTCTTCTCCGGCGGCATCGTCGAACTCTACAAAGCGAACCTCTGGCTCCGCACGGCGGTCCGTGTGCTCCGCCCCGTGTTCGACGGCCCCGTCTTCAGCAGCGATGAACTCTACGACGCCGTGCGGACGATCCGCTGGTCGGATTATCTCACGCCGAATCACACGCTGGCCGTCGATTGCAATGTCCGCGACTCGGCCATCACGCACTCGCAGTACGCCAGCCGGCGGGTGAAGGACGCCATCTGCGATCAGTTCCGCGAGGAGACCGGCGTCCGGCCGAGCGTCGATACCGAACGGCCGATGCTCGGGTTGAACCTGCACATCTCGAAGAACCGCGCGATCCTCAGCCTCGATAGTTCTTGGGATAGTCTGCACAAGCGCGGCTATCGGCCGATTCAAACCCGCGCGCCGCTGAACGAAGCACTCGCCGCGGGGTTGTTGCTCCACCTCGGCTACGATGGTAACTTTCCTTTGGTCGATTGGATGTGCGGTTCGGGCACGTTCCTCGTCGAAGGGGCGTGGATCGCGATGCGCCGACCGCCGGGATTGACGCGCAAGTGGTTCAGCTTCTTCGGCGGCTTGGACTTCGACAAATCCCTCTGGGGCGACATCCGCGACACGGCCCGAGAAGAAGTGGCGACGACGCTCGCTTTCCCGCCGCGCGGCTCGGACGTGCGGTCGGATGCCGTGGAATTGGCGAAACACAACGCCAAGGGCGCCGGCATCGGCCACTTGGTCCACGTCGAGAAATTGGAACTCGGCGAAGCG
>JANOSQ010000503.1:0-6349 GCA_031415915.1 Fimbriiglobus sp.
TGCGTCAATCACCACGGTAAAGTGAACGAGGAGCACGACTTCCTCGGCACCACCGACCGCGGCGTGCCGATCTGGATCGACCACCGTTACACGCGCGCCGAGTTGAAGATCACGACCGGGCTGATCGAACCGCATCTGATGGCGGGGTACAGCGGCGGGCGCAAGCTCATCTGCCCCGGCATCGCCGGTTTGGAAACGGTGAAAGTCTGGCACGGCCCGGCTTTCCTCGAACACCCCAAAGCCGACGCGGGGAGTTTGCTCGGCAACCCCGTCCACGAGGAGAACACGAAAATCGCCCTGCAAACGGGCTGCGATTTCATCGTCAACGTCTGCATCGATGGCAAGCGGCGCATCACGGGACTGTGGGCGGGCGACATGATCAAGGCGTGGGAAGTCGGTGTCGAGTTCTGCCGAGAGTTGGTGAAGGCGGGCGTGCCGCGACCGGCCGAGGTGGTGGTGACGAGCTGCGCCGGCTACCCGCTCGACACGACGTGGTACCAAGCGGTGAAGGGCCTGACCGGTGCGCTGCCCATCGTGAAGGAAGGCGGCTGCATCGTCCTCGCGGCGAGCCTCACGGAAGGATTGGGCAGCCCGGAGTTCGTGAAACACCTGAAAGAGTACCGCGACGCGGGCCGGTACAAATCGTTCGCTCGCGGCGCCGGCACCGGGGCCTCGTCGATGCACCCGAATCACTGCGAGATGGACGAATGGCAGCTCGTGATGCTGCAAAAGGTGCTGGCCAAGTGCCAAGTGAAGGTGGTGACCGATGGCCTGAGCGCGCAGATTCTGCGCGAGTGCCAAGTGACCCCGGCGACCAGCGTCGAATCGGCCGTGGCGGACAGCTTGGCGGAATACGGCCCGGCCGCCCGCATCGCGGTGATCCCGAAGGGGCCGTATGTGTTGCCCTATGTGCTGGGGATGTAGGGGCGATGCGGACCCGCTCGATTTCCTAGAATCTCGGCATGTGCGGCCGATTCACTTACACCGATCCGACCTCGTTGCCCGATGCCTTCGGGGTGACGGGCCCCATTCCCGAACTCGTCCCGCGATACAACGTCGCCCCGTCGCAAAGCATCGCGGTCATCGCCCTGAAACGCAACGGCGACGAGCGCGCCGTGGCCTTGTTGAAATGGGGCTTGGTGCCGTCGTGGGCCAACGATCCCCGCCGGGGAATCCGGCCGATCAACGCCCGGTCGGACAGCCTCGACAAACCGATGTTCCGCGACTCTTTCCGCTCCAAGCGGTGCCTGATTCCCGCCGACGGATTTTACGAGTGGACGGCCGTGGGGCGGAAGAAAAGCGCGACCCACTTCAAAATGAAGGATTCGTCGCCGTTCGCCTTCGCGGGCCTGTGGGAGTTCTGGAGCGACGGCGCCGAGAAGCTGGCGACCTGCGCCATCATCACGACGGATGCGAACGAGGTCGTGGCGAAAGTCCACAACCGAATGCCCGCCATCGTGCCGAAGTCCGGCTACGGGGCTTGGCTGTCGAACGAGACGCCCCGCGGGGAATTGCTCGAGTTGCTCAAGCCCTACCCGTTCGAAGACATGGTCGGCGTGCCCGTCGGGACGAGAGTGAATTCGGTCTCGTCAACCGGGCGAGAACCTGACGGGCCCGATTGAAGACGGGGCCGATCGTCGCTGAGCGGCCGAAAGCGGTAACCCCACCAAGCGCACGCCCCGAGAACCAGCACGCCCGTGTAGACATCGAACATCGGATCCCATTGCGCCCGGCCGACATACCCTTGGCGCTCGCGCCAATCGGAGTACTGGCCGGCGAAGGACTGCGACGCCATCGCCCCGATCACGCCGACGCCGTTCATCAGTCCGCTCAGCGCGCCGATGTGCCGACCGCACTGGGGGATCGCGACCGACCACCAGATCGGCAGGGTGATGTGCATGGCGCAGAAGGATGCCCCCCAGAAACCGGCCAAGGCGAACGGGTCGTCGCAGCGGATGCCGCGGTACAAGCACGCGGCGGCGACGAGGTAGCAGCCGGCGTTGAGGTAGCGCTTCGCCCGGAGCGGGTCGGCCGATGTCCGCGGGATGAAATCCGCGAGCCAGCCGCCGAAGAGCATCCCGACGGCCGACCCCGCCAATACGATGGAAGCCAATGTCCCCGCGCGGAGGTTGTCGATGCCCCGTGCGGCCGTGAGGTACTTCGGGAACCACGAGTAGAAGAAATACGTGTAGAAGCTGCCGAGAATCATGAGCGAACCGAGGACGAGAATGCCCCGGTTCGCGAGCACTTCGCGCCAAGGCACCGGTCCCGGTTCGATCGGCGGCAGCGGCGCGTCGTCTCGGATGAGGTTCAGTTCGGCGGCATTCACACTCGGATGAGCGGCGGGATCATCGCGGAACCAGCGCCAGAATCCCGCGGCCCACAACAACCCCAGCAGGCCGAACACCGCGAAGGACCAGCGCCAGCCGACGGCTTCGATCAGCGCCGCCGCGGCCGTCGGCGCGGCGACCGCCCCCAACTGCGCCGCCGCGAGGATGACCCCCTGCACCCGGCCGCGCTCGCGGAACGGATACCAGCGCGCGAGCACGCGGGCGATGTTCGGGAACGCCCCCGCTTCCCCGGCGCCGAATGCGAAGCGGACCAAAATCAAGGTGAAGAACCCCGAGCAGGCCCCCGTGAGCGCCGTGAAGACCGACCACCAAATGACGATCCGCGTCAGCACCGAGCGCGACCCGAGCCGGTCACCGAGGCGACCGCTGGGGATTTCGAACAGTCCGTAGGCCAGCGCGAACGCCATCATGACGTAGCTGATTTCGGCGTTCGACAAGCCGAGTTCGCGCTGGATCGGATCGACCGCCTGCGCCATGCAGATGCGGTCGAGGTAGAGGATCGCGGAGAGTCCGCAGAGCCAAAGGGCGAGCGTGAAGCGCGCCCGCGATGGGGGGAGTGGAGTCACCCGGTGATTTCCTTCACCACGCGGCCGTGGACATCGGTGAGGCGGAAGTCGCGCCCGGCGTAGCGGTAGGTCAACTTCTCGTGATCGAACCCGAGCAGGTTGAGCATCGTCGCGTGCAGATCGTGGACGTGGACCTTGTTCTCCTCGGCTTTGAAGCCGAACGCGTCGGTCGCGCCGACGACGGTGCCTCCCTTTGCCCCGCCGCCCGCGAGCCAGCAGGTGAAGCCGTAGTGATTGTGATCGCGGCCGTTGAGCGCCGGCAGTTCGGCCACCGGCGTGCGGCCGAATTCGCCGCCCCACTGGACGAGCGTACTCTCGAACAGCCCGACCCGTTTCAGGTCGCTCAGGAACGCGGCGATCGGCTTGTCCCACTCCGCCGCGAGCTTCTTGTGCTCCCCCGCGAGGTTGTCGTGGTTATCCCACGGTTGCCCGGCCCCGCTCCAGAGTTGGACGAAGCGCACCCCGCGTTCGATGAGCCGGCGCGTGTACAGCAATTGCCGACCGTGAATCGTGTCGCCGTAGAGTTCGCGGGTCGCTTTGGTTTCCTTCGTGAGATCGAAGGCGTCGGTCGCGTCGGTCTGCATCCGGAAGGCGAGTTCGTACGTCCGCAATCGCGCTTCGAGTTGGGCGTCGGCTTGCCGAGCGGCGAGGTGTTCTTCGTTGAGCATCTTCACCAGGTCGAGTTGATCTCGCTGCCGCGCGGCCGGCATCTCGGGGTTGCGGATGAAGGCGACGAGCTTCTCGACCTCCGAATGCTTGCTGTCGAGGTAGGTGCCCTGATAGACCCCCGGCAGGAAGCCCGAGCGCCAGTTCTGCGTCGTGACGATGGGGTACCCACCGGGGCACATGACGACGAACCCCGGCAGATTGCGGTTCTCGCTGCCGAGGCCGTAAGTGACCCACGATCCGAAGCTCGGCCGGGGCAAGCGGCCGTCGCCGCAGTTCATCAGCATCAGCGACGGTTCGTGATTCGGCACGTCGGCGTACATGGAGCGGATGATGCACATATCGTCGATGTGCTCCGCCGTCTTCGCGAAGAGTTCGCTGACTTCGATCCCAGAATTGCCGTACTTTTTGAATTTGAAGGGCGAGCGCATGGCCGCGCCGGTCTTGCGCTCGGTGCGGAGGTTGGTCGAAGGCAGCGGCTTGCCGTGGTATTTGTCGAGCGCGGGTTTGGGGTCGAAGGTATCGACCTGCGACGGCCCGCCGTTCATGAAGAGGTGGACGACGTGCTTCGCCTTCGCCTTGAAGTGCGGAGCCTTCGGCGCGAGCGGATCGAGGGCCGGCGCGGCGCCGGCATCATCGGCGAGGATGCCGGCGAGCGCGAGCATGCCGAGGCCGGTGCCGGTTTTGGTGAGAAGTTCACGCCTGCTTTGCATGTCAAACCTTTCGGGAAATCCGAAATCCGAAAATCGAAATCCGAAACAAACCATCAACAAATCCGAAATCAGAAACGATGAAGCTCCGCTGTCTGATCGCTTGAATAGTTGTAACCGTTCACCGGGTTTTGCCGCTGTTTTTCAGGCGATTTCGAGTCCCAAACATACATATTTGAGACAAGTTCGACGCAAATATGTGTAATTCAGCGAGAAAGGCCCTGAGTTTTAGGCGTTTGCCCGGTGAACGGTTACGAATAGTTCAAATCGATTTCTTCAGGATCGCGCCGAAGATATTCATCAATTCGGTGCTTTCTTGGATCAGGGCCTGGCACTCTTTCACGGTGGCCGGGTCATCGTTCAAATCGAGCAGCCGCAGCCAGAATCGGGATTCCTTCGCCTCCTTCCGGCTGATGCGAATGTGCATGAGAAAGTCTTTCTTGCCGAGGGCTTCGTTCGCTTCGATGTAATTCGCACCCACCGACCCGGAAGACCGAGCAAGTTGCTTGACATCCTCGGCGTTGCAGACAGTTCGCAGTAGCGATTTCACAAACTTTCGCACCCGCTTCGCGAATGCGAACGTTCGTTCTTCCAAGTCGTAAGGCTTCGCACCAATCGTCTCCAAACAAAACCTCCTTCTCCGTTTCTGCTCGATTTGGTATTCGTGCTTGTTTCGGATTTCGATTTTCGGATTTCGGATTTAGTCCACAAATGCGAACTCGTTCGCCATCAGCAGCCCGTGCGCAAGGTCCAACCAGCGCTCGGCCTCCGGCCCTTTCGCAACATACGCCAGCATTCGCGTCGCTTCGACGACGCTCGGTTTTCGCCCGAATCCGGAGAGGAATAATGCATCGAGCTTGGCCACGGATGTTGTCGCCGCTTTCACCGCAGCCGAGTTCGCCCACCGCTTCGCGGCATCCCGGGCGAACGGGCCGTTCATCAAGTAGAGCGCTTGCGGAGCGACCGTCGTACTCGTGCGCTCGGGGCTGGTCGCGGCAGGATTGGGCACGTCGAATGTCGCCAAGAGACTCGGGAACTCGAGTCGGTCGATGGAGCCGTAAACCGCCCGGCGCGTCTTCCCCGCGAACAGCGGAACCGATGGTCCACCCCCGGTGAAATCCAAACTCCCGGAGACGGCGAGCATCGCGTCGTGCAGAGGTTCGAATTCGAGCCGGCGCCGGTTTTGTTTCCAGAGCCGGGCGTTCTCCGGATCGACCCCGAGGCCATCCTTGCGGTCGAAACTCGCTTGCTTGTAGACGGCGGAGGTGAGAATCAACTTGTGCAACTTCTTTACGCTCCAACCGTCCGCGACGAACTGATACGCGAGAAAATCGAGGAGTTCGGGGTGCGTGGGCGGATCGCCGCGCAGGCCGAAGTCGCCGGGCGTGGCGACGATCCCCTTGCCGAAGTGGTGCATCCAAACGCGGTTGACGAAGACGCGCGCCGTCAGCGGATTGTCTTTCGAGGCGATGGCTTTGGCCAGTTCCAGCCGGCCGCTGCCTTCCGAGAATGGCTTGCGAGTGGGATCGAGCACTTTCAAAAACTGGCGCGGTATGTCGGCGCCGGGCCGGTTCGGATTGCCGCGCAGGAAGATCTTCGGATCGTACGGTCGCTCGGCATCGAGCAGCGCCATCGCCCGCGGCGGGCCTTTCGCGGTCCACGTTTCCACATCCTTGATGAGCTTCTGATATTCCCCCTGCGTGCCGCGATCCGGAAAGAGCGACAGGAAACCCCAGTCGAGCGACATCGGCGCATCGGCCGCCGCGGTCGGACCGTAGAGCGCGGCCAAAAGCGATTCGCTCCCCGGCATGGTGTAACCCGAGTACTTCCGCGACGCATCCGCGAGAGCGAGTGCCCGACCGTATCGCTCGGCGACTTCCAGCATCGACTTCGGCGGAGTTGCGAACAGCGATTTCAGCAATGGCGGCTCGGTGGCCGCCGGTCGAATCGCGGCCAGCTCCGCCGGGGTCGCATCGGCGCAGCGGTGCCAGAGCGCCCACGCGGGATCGTTTCGTTTCCGCGCGACTTCCAAGAACGCTTTGAACCGGGAGATCAT
>JANOSQ010000504.1:0-2047 GCA_031415915.1 Fimbriiglobus sp.
CGATCGCCGAACTCGCCAAGCGCGTCGGCAACGCCGAGAACGGCAAAGCGGTGATGGCCAAGTCGCTGACATCCGAAGTGCAGTGCCTGAAGTGCCACACGGTCCGCGGGCAAGGGGGTAGCATCGGGCCCGACCTCAGCATGGTCGGCAAAAAGGGGACCAAGGAGAACCTGTACGAATCGATGTTCACCCCGAGCAAGGCGATCGCCGACCAGTACCTGAGTTGGAAGCTCGACGCCGAGGATGGCCAGAGCATCACCGGACTGCTCGTGGGCGAAACCCCGACGACGCTGACGATCCGCGACGCCAACGGCAAGGATTACCAGTTCCCGGTCAAGGGCACCGAGCGGAAGAAGCAGCTCACGAGCATCATGCCCGAAGCGCTGGTGGCGACCTTGACCGAAGACGAACTCGTCGATGTGGTCGAGTACCTGAGCAAGCTACAGACGCCATCGCTGACGCCGGACGCGTGGAAGATCATGGGGCCATTTCCGAAGGCGAAACTCGACGACGAAATAGCCCATTTCGTGTCGCAGACAATCCGCTCCGGATCGAACGGCTATTTCGATCTCGCGGCATTCTACAAGGACAAAGCCCCGAACAGCATGTCGATCTTGGCGGTGAACATCGAATCGCCCGCCGACCAAGAAGCGACGATCCTACTCGGCACCGACGACGGTTGCCGGGTGTTCGTCAACGGGGAGAAAGTCTTCGGCCACGATCGCTCCGAAGCGGCACGGCCCGAGCGCGACAGCGTGACGGTGAAACTGAAGAAGGGATCGAACGCGATCAGATTGAAGATCAACAACGGCGACAACCCACACGGGTTCTACTTCACCATCACGAGCAAGGAAGAATTGAAGCTGGTGAAGTGAGCGACGCGGCCGCGCGGAGGCGGCCCAGTTCCGCCAAGAGCTTCTCCCGCACCGGCGCCGCCCGCCGGTGGATTTCCCGCTGGCCTTCCACGTACTCTTCCCGGCCGGCCCGCGTTTCCACGGCGATCGGCGCGAAGCCGAGGCCGGTGAGATCGTAAGGGCTGGCGCGCATGTCGAGTTCCCGCGCCGCCACGGCGAGCTCGAACGCATCGGCCAGCACACCGGACGAGGCGAACGGGGCGAACTTGAACGCGAACTTGTACAGGTCCATATTCGCGTGGACGCAACCCGGCTGATCGTGCTCGGGGCTGTTCGCCCGGCTGAGCGGGTACTTGTTCAACGGCAGCGCCGACGGGGTGAAAAAGCGGTACGCGTCGAAGTGGGTGCAGCGTACCCCGGCCGCCGACACGACGTTGTCGGTCTCTTCCGCGCTCAGTCGCAACGGCACCCGCGCGTGCCGGACGTCCCGCGTTCCGTACACCATCGCCCATTCGTGCAGACCGAAGCAATTGAAGATCGGCTCCCGGTCGCGGATCGCGGATTGATAGGCGATGGCCCATTCCAGTTGTTCGATTCGGTGCGCCGGGAATGCGGAGGCCGGCAGAATGGCCCCGCGTTCGTCCCACGCGAACAGCCGCGGCCAATCCACATCGGCGGAAGTCGCCTCTTCCAAAAAAACGTCGATGCCCGGCGACCACCGCAAGAGGTGCCCGGCGCGGTACGAGTAATACTCGAAGAGGAAATCGTAGACGGGGTGCTTGCGGCCGGTGCGGGCCAAGCGGTCGCGGGCGATCGGGCCGACGCGCTCGTCGTGCCGGCGCTTCGCGGTTTCCCAGTCCCCGCGCGATAGGGATTCAACCATCGGTTCGCGGACCGGCCAAGGCCATGTAGTCCGGCGGTTCGGTCTGACCCGGCCGCGAACGCGGCACTCGCTTCGCCAGCCACGCCGCGTCGGCGGCGACCACCTCGCGACGCTCGGTGTCCCAGCCGAAGGCCCGGCCTTCGTTCAAACTCCGCAAGGCCATGCCGGTGATCGCCACGGTCGCCGCGCCGAGTTCCGGCGGCGCCAGCGTGTTCGCATCCCGCCGCCGGACGCAATCGAGGAAGTTCTCCCAGAGCGCTTCGGTGTCGTTCTTCGGCGAGTTCACCGGAACGAACTCGGCCGGGCGAAT
>JANOSQ010000505.1:0-6089 GCA_031415915.1 Fimbriiglobus sp.
ATCGTCAACAAGGTCGGCGGGCGGTTCAAGCTCTCCACCCTGATCCAAAAGCGGATGGTGCAGTTGAACAACGGCGCCCACCCGCTCGTCGATCTGCGCACGACCGACCGCATGGCCGTGGTGCTCGAAGAAATCCTGCAAGACAAAATCTACCTCGATACGTCGGGTAACATGCACACCATCAGCAGCGACTACACCTCCGGCCTCACGGGGGTGTGACGCGGCCGGGCGAACCGGCGCCCACCGCCGGGCGTACCGGATGGTAGCGGATCGCCCCGTCCGGGCGATCCGCGCCCCGCACTCCGGTGGTCCATGGCCGATACCACGCCTCGCTTGAATCCGACCCCCGCCGATCCGCGCTCGGAATACTCGCCGATTTCGTGGATGGCCGCGACGGCGCTGTTCGTGGCCGGCGGATTCGCGGTGCTGTTGTTCAGCCTCGTGTTGACCGCATTCACATCCAATAAGCCCTTGATCGAATTCTGGCTCTTCGCCTTCCCGCTCTTGGGCATCGTGCTCGCGTTCGCCGGCCGTAGGCACATCGTCAATTCCGAAGGGACGCGGACCGGGTTGAAACTGTCTTCGTGGGCGTGGTGGATTTGCCTCGTCACCGGGCTCGGCTACGCGGCGTACATCGGGGCCACCGAGTATACGATCCGCTCCGACACCGACCGGCAATTTACCGCGTGGAGCGACAACCTCAAGAAGATCGAACCGGGAACTCCGAACGACCCGGCGCTGGCGAACGCGTTTTACCAAACCCTGCCCCCGTCGCAGCGGATCGCGTTCTCGGCCACCAACACCACCGAAATGCAAGCCCGGTTCGGCCCCGACTTCGCCACGTTCCGGCAGAACAAACTGCTGATGATGATTCTGCGCAACCCCGGCCAGAGCGAGTTGCTGCCGCAGGGTCTCAAGCATTGGGAGCAATCGCCCGGTCGGATCGAGTGCGTGATGGCCGCGCTTTTGAAGACGCCCGAAGGCGAGTTCCCCATGGTGATCCCAATGGAAGCCACCGTCGAGAAGGGCAAGCGGGAGTGGCAGATCAAAGGCTTCGACAACTTCGTCCAAGATTCTCCCGGCACGAAGCGAACCCCTTACGGTTGGCTGGTGGAATGGCTCGACTACACCGGCAAAATGACGGCCGATCAATTCGTGAAGGCCGCGGCGGCTTCGAAGTTCGTTCAAGGCGACGCGAATTACATCACGGATGGAATCCTCGCGCAACCCGTCGCCTTCGAAATGTACCATACCGGCTCGATCCCCAAGAACCCCCTGAATCCGATCGTCTCCACGGCGGTCGATCGCGTGGTGGTCACCGGTGTGCTCGGCTTATTCTGGCCCACTTCCCCGGCGTACGTGAAAGCGATGCAGGGGGACTTCTTCCTCCAGACGCCGATGGCCGACGGCAAGATGGTACCGGAAGCCAACGCGAAAGAGGATTTCCTGTACTGCTGGAAGAACATCGCCTTCGACAAGATTACCGCGAGCGGCAAGACACTCCCCAATTCGCCCGACAAAAACACGATGATCCGCTTCTTCCCGGATCGCGTCGAGATTGCCATCCCGATCGAGTTGAAGATTCAAAAGACGGAGCCGAAGAACTCGGCCGCGCTGGGCCGCCTGGTGCTCACCCTCGACGATCCGAAGCTGTTGGCCGAGTTGAAGGAGGCTCGCGAACTCGGGTTGAACGGCCTGCGCTCCGAAAACCTCCCCGTCGAACTTCAAACGAAACCGAGCGCGTGGAAAGTCGCACGGATCGAATCGAACCTGAAGATCATCAAGGTGGCCGCTCCGGGCGGGCCCGTGCCTCCGGGCGGGGGCGGTCCCGGCGGCGAGCCGGATCACTGATTCCCGATCCGCCCGCCTACAATGAACCCGTATCCGCCGGGAGTTTCATTCGGGCCAGTACCATGCCATCCACCGATCCGCGCTCGCCGTTCTGCACCATCGATGAAGCTCTCGCCGAAATCCGCGCCGGTCGGATGGTCGTCATGGTGGACGACGAACACCGCGAAAACGAAGGCGACCTCGTGATGGCCGCCGAGGCCGTCACGCCGGAAGCCGTGAACTTCATGGTCCGCCGGGCCTGCGGCCGGCTCTGCGTGGCATTCGCCCCTCCCCACGCCCGCCGTCTCGGTCTCGAGCTACTGCCGGGCGTCAATCTCGATCCGTCCGCCACGCCCTTCACGCACAACTTCGACGCGCGCTACGGCATCACCACGGGCATCTCGGCGTTCGACCGCGCCCGGACGATCCGCGTCTGCGCCGACGCGACCGCCGGGGCCGATCAGTTGGTGAAGGACAAAGGTCACGTCGACGGGTTGATCGCCCGCCCCGGCGGGGTGCTCGTCCGGGCCGGGCACACGGAGGGCAGCGTCGATCTCTGCCGGCTGGCCGGGCTGCGCGAAGTCGGGGTCATTTGCGAAATCCTCAACGAAGACGGCACGATGGCCCGCTTGCCCGACCTGCGGACGTACTGCCATACGCACGGTCTGAAGCTCTGCTCGATCGCGGATCTCATCGAATACCGCCGGCGCTCCGAGAAGCTCGTCCAGCGCGAGATCAACCTGAAACTGCCGACGCAATTCGGCGAGTTCGATTTGATCGCCTACACCTCGCTCGTCGATCAAGAGCCGCACCTCGCACTCTCGCTCGGCGGCGTCGGCATCCCCAACGACGCCGGGGTCGTGGCCTGTTGCGAGGAGCCGATCCTCGTGCGGATGCACAGCGAGTGCCTGACGGGGGACGCGCTCCACAGCTTGAAGTGCGATTGCGGCCCGCAATTGGCGTACGCCATGAAGCAAGTGGCCGACGCCGGCCGCGGGGTCATCGTTTACATGCGCCAAGAGGGACGAGGCATCGGGCTATTGAACAAGCTCAGAGCCTACAAATTGCAGCAGGAAGAAGGGTTGGACACCGTCGAAGCCAACCAGCGGCTCGGGTTCGCGCCCGACCTCCGCCACTTCGGCATCGGCGCCCAAATTCTCCACGACCTCGGCGTCCGGCAGATCCGCCTGCTGACTAACAACCCGCGGAAAGTGATCGGCCTCGACGGCTACGGGTTGAAGATCGTGGAGCGGGTGCCGATCGCGATGGAACCGGGGGAGCACAACCGAGGCTACCTCGACACGAAGAAGGCGAAGCTCGGGCACTTGCTGCCGGAGTGAGATTCACTCGCCGATGTAATACTTCGCGGTGATTTTGGCCGCTTCCGCCGTGCACTGCGCAAGCGGGTGAACTTTCCTCAACTGGGCGTTGAACACCACCAACTGGGCGATATACGCTTTGTTCGGGCTCTGGAATTTGTCGTCGAGCGGGCTGAAGCTACCGGGCTGCGCCATCAAGTGCTGGTCGAGCTTCTTGATCGGTTCGAACAGTTTGCGGGCTTTCAATTCCTTCGCGACGACCGGGTTCAGTTTCAATTGATCCATCATCGCGGTCGCCTTCGCGGCCGTGGAAGTCCCTCTGTACGTCGCCGGGATTTTCTCCGCGAGCAAGAACGCCGCGAGCGGTTCGGACTTCGCGTTGGTCTGGGCTTCGGCGAGGATCGCTTGGGCCGGTGCCAGAATCGCCGCGGCCAAGGCCTTGGCCGCGGCCGCCGTATCGGGATCGGCATTGACCGTCAGCGCCCCGATCTTCGGCAGGTGGTCGAGGATCGGCGTCACACCTTGCAACAGCGCTTCGACGACGGGCACCAATCCCTTCGGCGGGGTGCCTGGGATGGCCTTCGCCACGAGCATTTTGGCCACGGCCGCGCGCGCGTGCGGCGCCGCCTCGTAGCCGCTGCCGCGGAAGACGCACTTCCCGGCTTCGTCGAAGATGACCGTGTGACCCGGCGCCTCGGAGCGAGTCTGCCCCCCTTTGAGAGGATACAAGGCTTTGTCCAACCCGGTGTAAGCGACGCCCCGCTCTTCCAGCAGTTTCTTGACCGCGTCCGGATCTTTCACGAAGGAATAGGCCACCGCCACCTTCGCGCCGTAGGGGGCGAGTTCTTCGTGCATTCGGGCCAGCTTTTCGAGTACCAGCAGTTCGTCGCCGCCGAAGTTCGAGAGGATCACGACGGCGTCTTTGGCGTCTTCGGTTTTGAATTCGGCCCCGTGCACCGTCGCCCCGAGTTTGATGTCCGCGATGGCGATCTTCAAATCGAATTTGTCGGCCCCGTTCAATTCGGCGAGCGTCTTCGGTTTGACCGGTGCTGCGGTCGCAACCGTTTTGACGGGCTTCTTGCCCGTCCCCCAAATCGATTCCAAGAGTTGGTGGGTGACGGGGTCGTGCTTTTTCAGGTCGTCGCGCGTCTTCGGATAATGCTGGAGTTGGTCGTAGTAGCCGCAGGTCAACTCCGCGAAGAATTCTTTCTCGTTGGTGCTGGCGTACTGCGCTTTGTCGTAGAGCTTGCGCTCCATGGCTTGTTTGTACGCGGTCTGGATGCCCGCGTGGTCGAAGCCCAGGAGTTGGTCGTGCACCGCGTGGGCGAACTCGTGCAGCATGACGAGGCGGTGCGAGTCGCGCTTCGGTTGGTGCTCCTCGGCTAGCATCTTCAGCGAGTGCACGGTCACGCACTTGGCTTTGAAGGCATCTTTCTTAGCCGCGATCATACTCTGCGGCGTGCCGCCGTAATACGTCGCCAACGCCCGGCCTTCGCGCCCGTTGCCGATGGGTTCGTAGATGTCCCATTCGAGCCAGACCGTGACTTTCTGCAACAGTTCGACATGCTTCGGCGGCATCGCCTTTTTCATCGTCTGGAATTCGAGGGCCAAAGCATCGAGCGGTTTCAACTCCGCGTCTTTGATCTCCCCTTCCAGAGCTTCCGGTGTCACCATCACCGTGAAGCCTTCGATGATTCGACGCTTGTAGCCCTCCACTTTGTCCAGCGGCGACGGGGGCAGCTTGACCGGCTTGTCGGTCTTGGGCTTGTCTTTCGCTTTGTCTTTGGCCTGCGGGCCGGGAGCGGGTGCCTGCGCGGCGATCGACCCGGCGACGAGTGCAAACACCAGCATCGAAACGACGATACGCATGGCGAACCCCGGACGGGGGGAACAAGACAACTCAAAATACTAACACACCGCGGTCGGGATGCAATGGCCTCGAGCGACCATGATGGCGCTCGCGATGAGTCTTCGGCTGCGTTGGAACTCGCCGAGTCGCAAGGCAAATCCCCACGCTGTAGTCCAGCGCGCAAGCGAGGGTCCTGGAGGTGTCGGGCCTCGTGCTGCATCACATTGATGGTTTCTTTCAGAGCCGGACGCGCGAGCGACGTTCGACGCGACAACGTCGCTTACGCGTCCCATTCCAAATCACTTGTGTGACCAATTTATCACGTCGACCCTCTCCTTCCCGCGGCGGTTTCGAAGACTCCACCCGCCCTACATAATCGTCAAAGAATCCTTGCTTCGGTCACTTCGGCATATTCTTCAGCAACGCTTTGACATCGTCCATCCGGCGCTTCCACCGGTTGGCCCCGGCGGTGCGTTGCTCCGCGGTGCCGGCGGCGTCGTAGTTCATCAGATCCCTGTTGCCGAGCGACGCCGGATCGACGATGTGCGCGAGCAGGAAGAAATTGATCTCGCGCTCGGCGAGTTCCGGCGCCACCAACCCTTGCACGATGGCGTCGATGGTCGCGGGGTCGGTTCGCTCCGCATTCGTCAGGCCCCGGAGGCGGAAGGCCCACGACTCGGCCGCGGCTTTGTCCATGCGGAGCTTGTCTTGGGCCAGCGCCCGGATCGCGGCTTCCGCCTCGGGCTTGGTCGCGATCGCCGCGCGCAGCGCCAAGATCGCGGTCATCCGGCAGAAGGGCCGCTCGGTGTCGTTCACCGCGTCGACGACGCGGGTGAACTCGCCGATGGAGGCGAAGGCGTAGACGGCGAAACGGCTCCCGAACACCGTCTCGTCGCTGAACATCGCCTTCTCGACTTGTTGGGTTTCCGTCAGCACGCTCGAAACTTGTTTCCCCGGTTCCAATCGCTTGGCGAACTTGTCGAGCGCGGCCCGCGTCGGCTTGGCCACGGCTTCCACCGGGAAGACCGCGAAGCGGTCGAAATACGCGGTGTCCGGTTCCTTCAACTTCGCATCCGGTGCGCGCGGCCCTT
>JANOSQ010000506.1:0-5204 GCA_031415915.1 Fimbriiglobus sp.
CGGAACCCGCCGTGGCCATTCAGTGCCGCGGCGGGTTCCGAAGACACCACCCGCCCTACAAGAAAACCAGCGGCTGTTGCCGCACCCGTGGAGTACACCCGTGTCCGCAGACCCTCAGCCGCGAATCCTCAGCGGGGTGCAACCCTCGGGCAAGCTCCATTTGGGGAACTACTTCGGCGCGATCCAGCAGCACATCGCGCTGCAGGATCAGGGCGAAGCGTTCTATTTCATCGCCGATTACCACGCCCTGACGACACTGGCCGACGCGACCGCCAAAGAAGCCGACGACGCCAAGCGCGAGAAGCGCCCCGCCCGCCCGGCCGCTCAGATCCTCGCCGAGAACGTCCGCGATGTCGCGCTCGACTATTTGGCCCTCGGACTCGATCCGGCGAAGGCGACCTTCTACCGCCAATCCGATGTCCCGGAGGTGACTGAACTCGCGTGGATCCTCGCCACCGTCACCGGGATGGGTTTGCTCGAACGCGCGCACTCGTTCAAGGATAAAACGGCCAAAGGAATCTCGGCGAGTGTCGGGCTTTTCACGTACCCTCTGTTGATGGCAGCGGACATTTTGATCGTCCGTTCCCACCTCGTACCCGTGGGCAAGGATCAAGTTCAACACTTGGAAATGACCCGCGACATCGCCGGCTACTTCAACGGGGCCTACGGGGAAATCTTCCCCCTCCCGGCCGAGCGGCTCGCGGAAACGCCGGCCGTACCGGGGATCGACGGGCAGAAGATGAGCAAATCGTACGGGAACACCATCGAGATATTCGCCGAGGGGAAAGCGCTCGAGAAAGCCGTGATGGCCATCGTGACCGATTCGACCGCCGTCGATGCGCCAAAGAACCCGGAGACGTGCAACCTCTTCGCAATGTGGAAACTCTTTGCCACTGCAGATGAGCAAGAAACAATGGCGAAGATGTACGCGCATCCCTTGTTCGACAAGGAACGCCGCAACGGCCGATCCTTCGGTTATGGCGACGCCAAGAAGCTGCTGCTGGCGAAGATCGACCAGCATTTCGCCGGTGCCCGTGCACGCCGGAAGCAACTGGTGAACGATCCGGGCCGCGTGGAGGAAGTGCTGACCGCCGGGGCCAAACGCGCCCGCGAAGTCGCCCGAGTCACCATGCGTCTCGTCCGCTCCGCCGTGGGAATTCGCGCCTGAGCATCATTCGTCCAGTCAAAGTGATTCGTCCAATTCGTCCAATTTCGTTTTTTCTGGGGTGTGGCACCGCTGGACGAACGAATCCACCCCGACCGCGCAAACATGAACTAGGCTTCGCGAGTCGCCTCTTCCGGTCGGGGTCCCGTTGTGGCCAATGCCTGCCCGCAGTGCCAGCAACCCGTCGCCGTCAGCATCGCCAGTGCGACCCGTGCCCGTTGCCCGCGCTGTTTGCACACCTTCTCGATCGAACACGCCGAACTCGGCCGCGGCCCCGTGCGATCCGGCGTCCAGACCCTGCCGCAGCCCAGTCAACTTTACCAAGATCTCACGCTTCCGCCGCACCTCGCGGCGCTTCGGCAAACCAAGAGCGAAGCGGAAACCCTCTCCTATTCGACCCGAACCCCGGCGCCGGGGCGGTCGCTTTTGCAAAGCATCTCCGGGATCGACACGGACGAATCCACCGTCCGCTTCGACCCGCTCGCGTTGCCCAAATTCATCCCCGGCTTCCACATCGAAGGCGTCATCGGCCACGGCGGCATGGGCTCGGTCTACCTCGCCCGGCAGCTTTCGCTCGACCGGCCGGTCGCACTCAAAGTGATGAGCCAAGAATGGGTCAGCGACCCCGTCTTCGTGGCCCGGTTCATCCGCGAGGCCTTCGCGGCGGCACTGCTGAGCCACCCGAACGTCGTCCAGATTTACGACATCGGCGAAATCGAAAACACCCGCTACTTCAGCATGGAGTATGTGCCGGGCCAGTCGCTGCTGGAACTCGTGAAGGATCGCGGTCGGTTGGAACCGGATGTGGCCGTGGGGTACATCCTGCAAGCCGCGCGGGGGTTGAAGCACGCCCACGACCGCGGCATCATCCACCGCGACATCAAACCGGACAACCTGCTGCTCGACGAACACGGGACGGTGAAGGTTGCCGACCTCGGCCTCGTGAAAACGCCCGACATGTCGAAGTACCAGGACCGGCTCTTCGACGGCTCCGCCAGCGACAGTGGCCTGCATACGCTGCCGCAAGACATGACCGGCGTCCGCATGGCACTGGGCACGCCCGCCTACATGGCCCCGGAGCAGTGCCGGGATGCCTCCGCGGTCGATCACCGGGCGGACATTTACTCCCTCGGTTGCACACTGTACGCGCTCGTCACCGGCCGGCAGCCGTTCGAAGCGAAGGATCCCGTCGGGCTGATGAAGCAGCACGCCTACGAGCCCCTGATACCGCCGGAGACGCTCGTGCCGCGGTTGTCCCCGGAGTTGTCAGCGGTCATCCAGACGATGATGGCCAAGCACCCCGGGGCTCGCTTCGCCAACATGGGGGAGGTCGTCCGAACGCTGGAAAACTGGCTCGGCGTCAAATCGGCGGGCCGGTTCATCCCGCGCGAAGATCAGATTGCGGAAGTCGAATCGCTCGCCGTGCGATTCCGCACGACCCCGACGGCCGTCGCCCGGCAGCGCATCGTGAGCGGCTTCGTCTCGGGCTGCGCCCTCGCGGCCGTGTTGCTCGCGTTCTTCGGGCACACCATTTGGGCGTTCGGCTGTGCCGGCTTGGTAGTCCAAGCCGCCTTCGCCTACTTCGTGCTGAACGGCTGGACGCGCAAGACCCACCTCGCCCGCCGTGTCCGCGCGTTCGTGCGCGGCTCGAGCATCGGCGATTGGGTCGTCGCAATCGGCGCCCTCGGCCTGTTCGCCGCGTTCCTTTGGATGTCCCAACTCCTCGCCGTCTGGGTCGGCTTCGGGCTCCTCGGCTTGGCCGCCGCCGTGGCGCTCTGGTACGTGCTGGATCGCAAGCTCGAAGCGGAGCGGTTCCCGATCCTCCGCGCGAGCGACGAATTGCATCGCCGGCTCCAGCACCACGGCGTCGCGGGGGAAGAAATCCGCCTCTTCTTCGCCAAGTACTCCGGCCGGCAGTGGGAAGAGTATTTCGAAGCGGTGTTCGGGTTCGAGGCGAAGCTGGCGACGCGGTCGCTGCTGCTCCGGGGCGGCTCCGCCGGGATTCGGGAGAAATACGCGGCTTGGCGCGAACCGCTCGTCCAACTCCTCAACCACGTCGATAGCCTGCGCCGCCGGGCCCGCGAGCGGGGATTGCTGGAACAAACCGAGTGCGAACGCCTCATTGCCGCCGGGGTGCCGAAGCGCATCGCGCGGAGCCGGGCCGCCCACGCGGCCGACGCGATGGTCGATCAAGCCGGCGCGATCCGCAACGCGCCGGCGCCGAGCTCGTCTTCGGCTCACGCGCCGAACCTGAGGGAAATCATCGCCCATGCGAGCCACTCGATGCCCGGTCTCGGCAACGAGCCGGTGCCGCGCGACTACGTGGGAACGGCCGTCGATTGGCTCGTCGGAACTTGGGTGCGGGTCATCGTCGCGGCACTGTTACTCGCAGCGAGCTTCGGCTGGGTGCTCCAAAACGACCTCATTCGCTTCACCGCTCGGAACGAAGCGCTCGCGGAAACGGCGCCGCTCCGCGTCGAGATTTTGCCCGACGCTTGGACCTCGTGGTGCGACACCGCCAACGTCGGCTGGGGCGGACTCTTGCTCCTCACGAGCCTCTTCTACCGCGGCCAGCGCTCCGCCGCCCTCGCCTTGCTCGGGGCCGGCATCACCGTCTTCGGCCATCAACTCGGCATCCGCACCGTGGAACCGATCCGCGACACCCACGTCGCCATGATGCTCGGCACCGTGATCGCGCTGCTGGGGTTTCGCCTGGGGAGACGTTGAACTAGGAACGGTCGGTTTCGCAACTGGCCCGCATGTTGTCGAAGGGTCGGGGCCACTGGATCAGATTCGCGCGGCGACCGATTTTCTCCGCAGGGTCGGACGAGCAATTTCGCGTCCAAAAGGGGTAGCGAGTCAAACCCATCGGCTCCACCAATTCTTCATAAACCGATCGCAGGTCGGAGTAGCCCTAACCCGTAATGGCAGGCGTAACCGAAAGCGGTTGGGCGGTGGACTTTCTCCGCGAATGTCAGCCGCAAGAAGCCGAAGGGGCGCGAACTGGCCTGCTCGCGGGAGCGCAACCGTCGGAACGCGATGGCCGGCGGCAAGTCGGACAGCCCTTCCAGGAGTTCGACCGTCAGCGGCGTCAAGCCTTCGCGGATCAGGCACTCCCGTGCGGCGAGGCCGACGAATTCCTTCCGCCAGTCGGCGCCGTCGGAGAACGCATCCCGCTTCGTACCGCGCCGCTTGAAGTGCCGGTGGACCACGAACGGCGTCGCCGATTCCCACACGGCCGAGGTGCCGAACAGCGGGTCGTTGAAGTCGGCGGCGCGCCCGAGTCCGATGAGTTGCACCCGGAGTTTCAAACCCTCTTCGCCGTTCATTTTCAGGGAGCGCAGTCCGTTGAACGCCGCGATCTCGGCGGGGCCGAACCCGTCGGCCGCAATCACCGTGACGTGCGTCAGGTGGCGACCGGTTCCGGCGGTCGGCAGGTAGAAGGCGTGGCCGTGATGCCGATGGAACTTTCCCTCGGCATCCTTCCCGGACAACACTTGGGATCGGAACAATTCTTGATAGGGCTTGTCGGCAGTCCCATATTTTTGCCGGTGGTGTATCCGCTGGTATTGCCCCATCGCCGCAATGCGGAAGCGCTCGGCGACGATGACCGTTTCCGTCACCGACGGCAGCACCGGGCCGTCGAGCAGGAACCGCGCTACGGTGGGCCTCGGCCCCTCCGCCCGCGCCGGCTTGCGGGGTGCGGCGGCGGGTTGCTCCGGTCGGCCGTAGTTCACCCACTGCGAGCCGGGCACCGTCGGCCAGCGCTTTTTGTGGATCGTCTCCGTGTCGAGGCAGAGGTGCCAGCGCGGGGAATCGAAGAGCCGATCCTCCGTCTTCGTCTTGCGATCCACTTTCGGGAAGTGCTCGTCGCCGAAGGCCGTGGCGGGGTCGGCGCAGAAGACCGGCATCGGGTTCGGGTCGCTCTTCACGGGCGCGCAGACGCTGCCGGTCAGCGGATCCGCGGACGATGCGAGCTCGGCTTCGACCCAGCCCTCGGCCCGTCCGAACGAAGTCAAGTTGTTGAGCAGACGCCGCA
>JANOSQ010000507.1:0-3091 GCA_031415915.1 Fimbriiglobus sp.
TGCCGGTGACAAATTTGGCGCCGACTTGCTTCTCGCTTCCATCAAATCCGGCGAAGCTCCCGCCCGGTTGCTCCAAGAGAAAGCCGTCGTCGATCGCCTCCGGGCGACCAAGGTGAAAGACCTCGACGCCCGCATCGCCGACCTCACCAAGGGCATCCCCGCGCCGGAGAAGCGCATCGACGACCTCATCAAGAAGCGCGGCGAGGGGTTCAAGAGCTTCAAACCCGACTTGGAGAAGGGCAAAGCGATCTTCACCAAGAACTGCGCCATCTGCCATCAGGTCAACAACGAGGGGGCCAAGGTTGGCCCGCAACTCGACGGCATCGGCATCCGCGGGGCCGAGCGCTTGTTGGAAGATACGCTCGATCCGAGCCGCAACGTCGACGCCGCGTTCAAATCGACGACGCTGCAACTGCTCGACGGCCGCAACCCGTCGGGGTTGGTCCGCGAGGAGGGAGCCGTGTACGTGCTGATCGACAACCTCGGCAAGGAGAACCGAATCCCCGCCAAGGACGTGGACAAGGTGGTGAAGTCGAACGTGTCGTCGATGCCGGCGAACGTGGATGCGATCATCCCCGAGGCGGAGTACTACCACCTGCTGGCGTTCCTGCTGAGCCAACGGCCGAAGTGACGGAAGATTGTCAGAGCCGAAAGCGTGAGCGACGGTGTTGCTTGGGACCGTCGCTCACGCTTCCGGATCGGAAAGAGTGCCTCTTCCATGCTCGACGTCTCCGTCGCTCTCGAAATCGTCCTGCGCTTCGCCCAACCGCTAGAGCCGCAGCTGACGGCCCTCAATCCGTCCACGCTCGGGCAAACTCTCGCCGAAGACATCGCGGCCGACATCGATTCGCCGCCTTTCACCAAAGCCCTCATGGACGGGTACGCCGTCCGCGCCGGCGATCCCGGTCTATTGCGGATCGTCGATGAACTCCCGGCCGGGAAGTCGCCGAGCATCGCAGTGAACCTTGGGGAAGCGATTCGCATCTTCACCGGAGCCATGATGCCCGAGGGGGCCGACGCCGTGGCGGTGCAAGAGCGATGCGAACGCACCGGGGATAGTGTCCGGGTCAATGACACCGGCTTGACAGTAGGGAAGAACGTCCTGCGTCGCGACGCGGAGATGGCGGCCGGGGAAATCGTGATTGGCGCGGGCGACCGCATCACGCCGGCGCTGCTCGGTTTGCTCGCGGGGATTGGCCGGACGGAAGCGAACGTGTACCCGCGGCCGCGCATCGGCGTGCTGGCCACCGGGAACGAACTCGTCGGGCCGACGCGAGTTCCCATCGCGGGGCAGATCCGCAACACCAACGGCCCGATGCTGCTGGCCCAAGCGGCGCGGCTCGGGGGCGTGCCCACCGATTTCGGCATCGGCCCGGACGACGAAACGGCGTTGAGGTACGCGATTCAAACGGCCTTGGACGCGTCCGACATTCTCCTCCTCGCCGGGGGTGTCTCCGTCGGCGATTTCGACTTCGTGCCCCAAGTGCTGGCTGTGCTCGGCGTCGAGACCCACTTCCACAAAGTCCGCATGAAGCCGGGGAAGCCGCTGCTCTTCGGAACCTTTGGAGACAAACTCGTCTTCGGACTGCCGGGGAATCCCGGCAGCGCATTCGTCGGCTTCGAGTTGTTCGTCGCCCCGGCGATCCGCGCCATGCTCGGGTATGCCGAACCGGGGCCGCACGTACGCCCGCGGATGTTGGCGAATGAATTGAAGGCCAACCACGACCGGCCGACGTACCACCCGGCCATCGTGAGCGAGGACGTTGTGACGGCGTTGCCGTGGATCGGCTCCGCCGATCTGCGTTCCTTGGCCCGTGTGAACGCTTTCGTCGTGCTGCCCGCCGGGCCGGTTGAGTTTGCGGCCGGCGATGCGGTGAATACGTTGATACTGGATTGATCCCGTCTCCTCGCAGGAAGCATCCATGTCACCGACGGTCGTCCGCATTCTGCATTGGCTCGCCGCGGTTGTCGCGCTCATCGTCTGGCTCACGTTCCTCTACTTGCCCAGTTTTGTCCCGCTCGCGGCCGACCAACAAGCCGCCTTCCGCAAGCTCGTCTTCCTCTCCGGCCCCGTCGCCTGGCTGGTACTCGGCAGCGCCGCCGATGGATCGAAACGGCGGGTTTATCTGCCCGCGATCCTCTCCGGATTGTTGCTCTGGGTCGCCTTCTTCCCGTTGAACCTCGGCCCCGTGGCCTACGTCGCGCTCGTGCCGTTCCTGTCGCTCATCCGCGCCGAAGGGATCGGTGCGAAGCGCCGGTATTTCGCGGCGTTCCTCGGCGGGCTGGCGTTCTACACCATGGCCCTCGGTTGGATCCGCGTCGCCCACCCCGCCATGGCCCTGTTCGCCTTTCCGGGGATGTCGCTCTATTGCTCGCTCTACTTCCCGTTCGCGCTCCTCCTCCTGCGCCGACTCGACGCGTTGAAGCTCCCCTTCGCGCTGACGTTGCCGCTCGTCTGGGTCGGTTTGGAATACTTCCGTGGGCACTTCCCGACCGGCTTTCCGTTCATGCACTCGGCGCACGCCTTTCAACTCATCGGCTTCGGCTGGTACTACCTCGGCTACACGCAGCACGCCGTGTTGCCACTGCTGCAAGCGGCCGATCTCGGGGGCGTCTACCTCGTCTCGGCGGTCGTCGCCGCGGACAACGGGATGGTCTACGAATGGGCCTTGCGCGCCCGGCCCTTCCAGTGGCTCATCGGCATCCCGAGTGCGTGGCGGCCCTACACCTTCCACCGCGAAGTCGTGGTCACCGCCGGCACGGCGCTGTTCGCGCTCGTCGTCGTCGGCTACGGCTCGTACCGGATGATCCACCCGCCGTTCGCCAACGGCCCCCGCGTCGCCGCGATCCAAGAGAGCATCCCGCAGACCGAGAAGATGGAAGACACGAAAGCCCTGTTCCAGCGCTACGACAAGTTGTGTACGAACGCGGCGAACGCCAGTCCGAGGCCCGACCTCGTCGTCTGGCCCGAGACGTGTTTCCCCGGAACGTGGTACCGCCTGACGAACGGCGCCGACCTTGCGACCGCCCCGGACGACGTGAAAGAGGAGATGGTGCCGGGGTTGGAGAACAATCCGTTCATCGGCGAGTA
>JANOSQ010000508.1:0-1913 GCA_031415915.1 Fimbriiglobus sp.
GCAGCCGCCAGCCGAGGTCTTCGGCGATCTCGTAGCCCATCGTCTTGGAACCCTCGGCGTAGTACGGCCGCAAGTTGATGTTCACGAAGCCCCAGTTGTTCTGGCCGTCGGCGTTGTACTTCATGGCCACTTGCGTGCAGAGGCGGTTGACCTCATCGTAGGTGCCGTTCACGGCGATGACCTTGGCCCCGAAGATACTCGTACCGAGGATCTTGGCTTTCTCCAAATCGGCGGGGATGAAGATGTACGCATCCAACCCGGCCTGCGCCGCATTGGCCGCGACGCTGTTGGCGAGGTTGCCGGTGCTGGCGCAGCCGACGGTCTTGAAGCCGAACTCGCGGGCTTTGCTCAGTGCTACCGAGACGACGCGATCCTTGAACGAAAGCGTCGGGAAGTTCACGGCGTCGTTCTTGATCCACAGATTGTCAACGCCGAGTGCATCCGCCAACCGATCCGCTTTGATCAACGGCGTACCGCCGACTTGGGGGCCGACGGTCGGCTCCCCTTCCAAGGGCAGGAATTCGCGGTAGCGCCACATGTTCTTGCGGCGGCTCTCGATCTTCGCCCGGCTGACGTTTTTGCGAATGGCGTCGTAGTCGTAGACGACCTCGAGCGGGCCGAAGTCGTCGGTGCAGAAGTTGAGGGCTTGCTTCGCGTAAAGCTTGCCGCAGACCTTGCACTGCAAACCCGTGGAGAAATCCGACACGGAGGCACCCGGATGGGAGGAGCGCACAAAGGCGCGGGCTTCCGGTGAGTTCTCGAACGATCCAGAGTAATGCGGTGAGATAAGAAATCGGCGGGCTTGCAGCCGCACGCGGAGGGGCGTGGATCGCAGCTTCCGTCGGTATCTTATCTGCCCCGACTTGGCGAGCCGACCGGCGTAAGCCGGCGGGTTGCTTTCATCGAGCAGGAGGTAGCACCAGCACCGAGGGAGGAAATCGTGCGATTCCGCCGCCGGCCGGTTGCTGTGGCATCGTCGGGCCTGAACCCTCCGCCACTCTGGATAAGATACTCACCTGCTACAAGTTTAGCGGGGAGCGTGGCATTGGCAACGGCGAGTCGGGGGAATCTGTGGGGATAGAACGCCGCAGGTGGACTTGGGAGAGGTGCGATGACAGAAGAAGAATGGCTGCGTTGCGACGATCCCATGTCGCTCTGGCAATTCAACAGCACAAAGGTAAACCCACATCGATTTCGATGGCTGGCATTGGAATGGGGGCTACGCAATCAAAGCCATTTTTTAGAACACGATTCGAGCTGGTTCGATCAATATTCGCGGTGGTTGCAAGGGTGTGGTCCGCATCCCAACCGATTGGTCTGGCCCCAATCCTTCTACCCGCTCGGACTCTGGCTTCACTTCGATCCGTTCGGTGCGAAATTTTTCGGTGCCCTCCGATCCGCCGACGACCCGATGCGAGCCGCGGCCATCGCCGGGGAGTCCGCGAGCCAACCGTATGACTTCACCAAAATGGAGCCGTTGGATGCGAAGGTTACGCACAAGGGTCGATCGAAAAGCAAAAGGGCCGCGCAAGCAGACCAAAGGCAACATCATTTCAAAGAACAGCATCGGCAACAAGCGCTACTGCGGGAGCGAGTCGGCCGTGAATTCTGCTACCAGTTCCGCGTTGTCGCTGGCAATCCCTTCCGCCCCGTCCTCGCCGAATCCGCATGGCTCACACCCAAAGTCGTCGCCATCGCGTCGGCCATCTACGCCGACCGCGCCTTCGACCGCATGCCGATCCTCGCCGATGCGCTGGAGGAAGCCGGCTGCACGAATGCGGATGTCCTGCTCCACTGCCGCGGCGACGGGCCGCACGTCCGGGGGTGTTGGGTCGTCGATTTGGTGCTGGGGAAGGAGTGACCAACCGGAACGTATTCTTCCGGCCTGTAAGGCCGGTTCTGTCAGCCCAGGC
>JANOSQ010000509.1:0-17425 GCA_031415915.1 Fimbriiglobus sp.
GGGGCGGGGCCCCCCCCCCCCCCCCCCCCCCCGACCTGCGGGGTCACTTCCCAAGACGATGGTGTGGGCGATCCATGGTGGCACCGCATCCGCCCGGCAGGTCAACACCACGGACACGCCGCTGTCGCACAAACGGGCGAGGTGACCGTCCAGTTCCGCCCGCGTCGCGGTATCCAAGCCCGAGAACGGATCGTCGAGCAAGAGCAACGCCGGGCATTTCAACAAACCTTTGGCGATCCGCAATCGGCGCTGTTGGCCGTTGGACAGCTTCAGCAATTTCAGATCGAGCAACGCCGCGAGGTGGAACTGATCGACGACGGAGTCGATCGCGTTCCCGCCGCCCGCTTGCAAGTAGTCCCGCGCGGTCGGGCAATCGTCGGGTTCGTTGAATTCGAAGCGCTGCTGGTAGTAGAAGTTCGCCGGTGAAAAGAGCCGGGAATCCTCGCGGAAGCCGACGTAGGAATGGGAACTGGGTATCGTCCGCGATCCGCTGACAACGCGGTGTCGGCCGGCGAGCGCCTCCAACAGAGTGGTCTTCCCGGATGCGGTGGGGCCGACGATAGCCCACGATTCCCCGGCCCGACCGACCCAGTTGAAGTCGCGCAGGATCGGCCCGGCCTCGCCGCGCCCGATGGTGGCGGTGTCAAAACGGAAGAGTTCCATGTCAGCCCAACCGATCCTGCCAAGCGGCGAGTTGGTGGGCGACTTCCGCCGGGGCGGTGGAACCGTAACTGCGGAACGCGGCGATGGCTTTGGCGACCCCCAGCGACGCCCGCACCGCGTCCCCGTTGCCCGGCGCCACGGCTTCGAAGGCGATCACAGGCAAGTCCGCCAAGCCGCCACCCGCCTCCTCGGCCTGCTTCACCAACGCCCCGACCGCTTCGTGCGCGGTCCGCATCGGCACGCCGCGGGAGATCAGCGATTCCATCAGTGTCGTCGCGTCCAAGAAGCCGTCTTCGATCCGCGCGGCCAACACGTCGCGGCGCAATTTCGTTTGGGCGACCAGCGGCGCTGCGACGCACAAGCACCCCTCCACGGTGTCGAAGGCGTCGAACAGCGCGGCTTTGTCCTCCTGCAAGTCGCGGTTGTAAGCGAGTGGCAACCCCTTCAGCAGCACGAGCAATTGGTGCAGGGCGCCGAGGACACGGCCGGTTTTGCCCCGCGTCAGTTCGAGCACATCCGGGTTCTTCTTGTGCGGCATGATGCTGCTGCCGGTGCAGAACGCGTCCGGCAGTTCGAGGAAGTTGAATTCCGTCGTCGACCAAATGGCCCACTCCTCCGCCCAGCCGCTGAGGTGGATCGCGATCATCGAGAGGTCGAACACGAATTCGACGAGGAAGTCGCGGTCGCTCGAAACGTCCAAGCTATTGCGGGCGACGGAATCGAACCCGAGCTTGACGCGGACGCTCTCCCGGTCGAGCGGCAGGGAACTCCCCGCCAAGGCGGCGGCCCCCAACGAAAGCACGTTGGCCCGCTTGCGGCAGTCGGCCAAGCGCTCGCGGTCGCGCTGGAACTTCTCGACGTACGCCAAGTAATAGTGAGCCGCAAGTACTGGCTGCGCCCGCTGGAGGTGCGTGTACCCCGGCATGATGACATCCTGTTCGCGCACCGCGGATTCCACGAACGCCCGCTGCAGTTCCACCAAGCACTCATCGATGCGGTCGATGGCCTCGCGGACCCAGAGTTTCACATCGGTGACGACTTGATCGTTCCGACTGCGGCCCGTATGCAACTTGCGACCGACGTCGCCGAGCCGCGCGATGAGGGCACGTTCGATGTGGGTGTGGATGTCTTCCAAGCCGACGGAATATTCCATCCGCCCGGCTTCGATGTCTTCGCCGATGGCGTCGAGCGCCGCGACGATACGGCCGGATTCCTCGATCGACAAAAGGCCGACTTCGGCAAGCATCGACGCGTGGGCTTGGCTGGCGACGATGTCGTGCCGGTAGAGGCGCCGATCGATGCTGATCGATTCGGTGAATTGCTCCACGCGCTGATCGGTCCCACCGCTGAATCGCCCGCCCCACGTCTTCTGGCTCATCGGTTCACCCACCGTTTCCTGCGAACGACTGTTTTACGGAACCGCCAAAAGTGTGACACCCGCAAGCGCACGCGCGGGTATGTTACCCGATTCCATCCCGCACCCGGAGGTTCCCCGTGAAACGCCTGCTCGCCCTTTTGGCCCTCTCTTGGGCACCCCTGTTCGCCAGTGCCGCCGAACCGCCCGCCCCGGCTATCGAAGTGCGCGTGAAGGCCATCGGCGAACTCACCGGCGTCATCCAGTACGCCGGGGACATCCTGTTGCAGCCCGAAGCGGGCACGCAGTTCGCCG
Organism: Fimbriiglobus sp.; assembly: GCA_031415915.1. GTDB lineage: Bacteria > Planctomycetota > Planctomycetia > Gemmatales > Gemmataceae > JALHQU01. The sequence goes on from JANOSQ010000509.1 coordinate 2,333, forward strand.
AGATCGTCAAGACGCTCGGCGCGGGCGAGAAGGGCCTCGAAGGGATCGACGCGACCCAACCGCTGGGCGGGTACGTCCGCATCTCCGAGAACATCGCCGACAGCGCCGTCGTGGTGATGGTGCCCATCAAGGACGAAGCCGCGTTCCTCGCGCTGCTGAAAGACAAATTGAACGTCGAAGCCAAGAAGGGCAAGGAAGGCATCTACACCATCGACATCCCGCAGATCCCGCTCGGATCGATCCACTTCCGCTTCCTCCACGGCTACGCCTACGCCACGATTCGCAACGTCAAAAGCATCGACCCCGAGACGGTGATCAAACCCAAAGATTTCTTCGCCGCCCCGAGCAAATCGATCGTCGCGGCCAGCGTCCATTGGGATCGCTTCCCCGCCGATGTCAAGAAGGTGATGCTCGGACAAATCGAACTGCAACTGGTCGAGATGACCAAAGACTTCGGCGGCAGCGAACTTCAAAAACAAGCCCGCCAGGGCGTGCTCGACATCGGCGTCGGTATGGTCAAAACCATCGTGGAAGACGGTCGCGAGTTGTCCGTGACGCTGGATGCCGACACCAAAACCGACGCCATCTCATCGCGTATCCGGCTCACCGCGAAGCCGAAGACGCAGCTGGAAACGAACCTGAAATCGTGGGCGGATCGCGACAGCCACGCCGCCGGCGCGTCGGTCGGCAAGAACCCGCTCGCGTCGATCGGCTTGAACGCCAAAATTCCGACGGGCACGCACGAGAAGCTCGGCAAGCTCATCGACGTGCTCTTCGACGACGCCCTCGCCGGGGCCAACGACGACGCCAAACCGCTCATCACCAAGTTGGTGGATGCCGTCTCCCCAACGCTGAAAAGCGACGATCTCCAACTCGGTCTTCTCGTCGCCAAGACGGGCAAAGACAACACCCTCCGTTTGCAGGCGGCCACAAAAGCGGAGAAAGGGAGCGAGTTCGAAAAAGTCATCAAGGAGTTCGCCCCGTTCCTCATGGGCGGCGAAGCGAGCGTGAAATTCGACGCCGAGAAAGTCGGCGAGCGCAACTTGCACGAGGGCACCTTCACCAACTTGAAGCTGAAAGACCCGTTCGACACCGAAACCATCTGGATCGCGACTTCGGATGACCTCGTCGCGTTCGGCATCGAACCGGAATCCAAGTCCTTGAAAGCGTTCCTCGAAGGCAAGCCGAAGAAGTTGCCGATGCTCGCGATCGAGCTTTCCGCGGCGCAGTTCGGCCAAGTGACCCAGCAGGATCTCGCCGCCGACAAGTACGCGGCGGTGATCGAGAAGGTCTTCGGCAAGACCGGCCCGGTCGGGCGGGATACGCTCAAGATCACCGTCACCGGAGGCGAAGAATTGAACGTGAAGCTCGACCTGAAAGCGCACGCGATCAAGCTCTTCGCCGCGGTCGATCAGGAAAAGAAGAAGTAGTTATTCCCGTCGCAGAGAGGCGATGACCGGCAGCCGGGCGATCCAAGCGGTCGCCCGGTAAGCCACGGAGAAACCGACCACCACGATGATCGCGAGCATAGCCGCGAGCCGGCCACTTCCCACTTCGCCCCCCAGCGCGACGTTCGGTAGCACTGAGATCACCGCGGATATCAGGCCGATGCCGACGCCGACCGTCAGAACCAACCCACTCTCGATGAGCACCAATTTCTGAAGCGTCGCCACGCGGTAGCCGGTCGCCCGCAGAAGGGCGAATTCTCCAGTGCGTTCGTTGGCGTTCCGCAAGATCACGACGCCGAACCCGAACATGCCGAGCAAGAGCGCTAAGCCACCGAGGAGTTGAAACGTGCTGAGGTACGCCCCGATGACCTGCTGCTGCGCGGCCACGAGGTCTTCGCTCCGCGTCGTTTGCATACCGTTGGCTTGCAGGCCCGTTTCGAGCAACCCCGCGATACGGTCGGTGTTCTCCGGTGTCGTTTCGACGAGGAAGTAGCGGTAGCCCTCTTCGCGCGGGTAGAGCGTTCGGAAGTTCGCGTCACCCATCAGAAGTTCGCCGGGGAAGATGCTGTCTTGAAGCGTGCCGACGATGCGGAGTTTCACTTCCCGACCGCTCTCGTCGGGAATGGTCGTGGTTTCGCCGACGAAGGTTTTTAGCTGCCAGAGGACGGTGTTCTGCTCGGCGATTACCGGGATCGCCCCGTCGGGCTGTTCCTCGTTGAGAAGCAACCACGGGTTCTCCTTCGCCGCATCGGACTTCGCCGTAGTCATCGCGAAGGCGAATCGTTTCTGTTGGAGGAACTCATCCGACGCGCCGAGAATCCTGGGCCGCCCGGCTTGGTAGAGGTTCAAGCAACTGGCGTCGTCGCCGCCGCGGAGTCGGAAGGGTTGGACGCGCATCGCATCGAAGTCCGCTTTCGCGGCGAGCAATCTCGGATCGCTCGAACTGCCGCCGTAGTGCTTTTGCAACTGATCGAGCAAGTCGCCTCGGCCGGGTTCGCGGTCGAATCGCTGGAAGACCGGCACGTCAGTCTCGGCGATCAAGGGGTAGCCGCCGCTGCCACCGCGCTCGGTCGCGAATTCGGCGTCCGGCTTTTTGCGGAAGCTTTCGACCGCCACGAGCAGGAACGTGGCGAGGGCGAGCAGCGCCGCTGTCAGCAGACTCCGCCCGCTCGCCCGACTCGCATTACGCACGCCCAAGCGGAAGACGGTCAGCGGTTTCTCGCCGGATGTCGGCAAGCGCAACCACAGACGGAAGAGGAGCAACCCGCCGAGCATGTGCAATCCGCCACCGGTGAAGAACGCGCCCGCCCGCTGATCGGCATTCGGCATTTCCATGGCGACCGACACCAAGATGCTACCCACGCCAACCGAAAGCGCGATGGCGATGCCCATGCTCCAAGTCAGCCGGCTGGTCTCGGCGGTATCGGGCGCCTCGGATTCCCCGCGCAGGAGTGCGACGACGGGTCGGCGGACAAGCCCGCGCAAGCTGAAGTGGATCGCGAGCCATGTGATGAGCATCGTCGCGGCGAAGCCGATGGCGATGCTGAGGGGATCGATGTGGACGCGCAGGTAAGACTGCACTCCGGCATCCGGCCACAACCCGGCAAGGACCGCGAGCATCCCGCGGGCGTATGCCCAAGCGAGCAGAATGCCGGCGAACGACCCGAATATCGAGACAATCGTGCCTTCCCACTGCAACATCCGCCCCACTTGTTTGGGCGTGTATCCGGCGGCGAGCAGCAGACCGATTTCCTTGGCGCGCCGACCGATGGTCAAGCGGAGCAACAGCCCGACAAGCAACAGTGCGGCCAGAATCAGCAACGCGCTGAAGGCCAATAGCATGGCGCCGAAGTCGGTGCCGCCGCGGCTCGCGTCGAGCATCCGCTCGCGTGTCGGCTCGAATTTCAACCCTGCCGCGGCGGGGTCGAGTTGCTTCGCCAACTCAGCGCGGAGTGCGATGGCTGTTTGCTGCGGTGTCGATCCCGGTGCCGGTGCCACGCGGATCGAAGTGGTCGAGCCGAAGCGACTGCCGAAGAGTTTCTTCCCCGTGTCCACCGAGACGTACGCCTTGGGTGTGGCCCGGTGGCGCTCCCAGTAGTCGTCGTCCTTCGGCCCGATGCGTTGGTAGTTGATGTCGAACGGGGCTTCCCACTGCTCCCCTTTTTTGCCGCGGATCTTCGGTTTGTCGGTGATGCCGGGGAACGGGGGCGTGAGGTTCGGATCGTCCGCGGCCCCGGCCAAGTGGACGTATCCGCGGAACGGCAGCGTGTGCCAAGTTTCCACCGCCTCGGCTTCCATCTCGGGCTTGAAGTAGGCGATCGTCAGCGGTTCGCCGACCTTCAAATTCTTCAGCGGAGCATCGGGCCAATCGACGAGGAGAATGCCATCGCCCGGCGCGACCCCGTTGGGAAAAGGGCCGAGCGGGAACGGGGCCGAGGGATCGAGCGAGGCGACCACGGAGTAGGCGAGCATCCGTTTCGGGTCGCCCGGTTCCTTGTACGGTAGCTGATGCGTGCCGGGGTAAACCGCGTTCGCCATGTAGGTCAGCGTCCGTTCGGATTTGGCTCCGATGGCGGTGGCAGCGTGCTCCACTGCGACGGCGGACGGTTCGTCGAGGATCAATTGCTCCGACTCGACGACGACGTAGGAATTGCGGAAGGGTGCCACATCGACGCGCAATCCCCAGTCGGCGAGGTCGAGCGCGTTCCGAAATTGTTCGTTGAGCACCGCTGTGTCAATGCGCGGAGACAGCAGCGCATTCACCCGACCGGGCACCTCCAGCGGCTTCTGCAAGTCCTTCAGGGGAATGAAGACGTTGAGCGGCGGCAGCGGATTCGGCGTGAGGTTGAAGTCGTTCATCGCGTGATCGGCTGGGAGCACGGCATCGATCTTGAACTTCGTGGCGCGCGTTAAGCTTGCGACATCGCGTTCGCCGAGCAGCGACGAACGCGGTACCTTGGACATTCGTTGCAAGCCGAGTTCGACGATATCGCCCGGCTTCACCCCGAGCCGCGCGGCCACGGTCTCGGACACGACGACTCCGTCGGGCAGACCGAATCGGGCGCGGTCGCCGTCCCGCAAGCCGAGGATCGTCACCCGACCCAATCGCTTCTCGTCGCCTGCGACGGCCGAGCCGGTGAGCAGTAGCGCGGGAATCGAATCGGGAACTTTCACCGCGGTTTCTTCGCGGATCATCCGGGCGCCGACGTAAGCGGAGCCGACGCCGTTGAGTTGCCGTTCGGTGCGGGCGCGCAGGCTCCCGCGCAGGGAGTCGCCGACGAAGAGCGCGCCGGTGAGCACGGTCGCGCCGAGCATCACCCCCAAAAAGACGGGGATATTCGACACCCAGAAGTACCGCAGATTGCGGATCGCGAGTCGGATGTGCATTGCAACTTGCAACCTGGAACTTGGAACCCGGAACTACACCAAACGCCCATCGCCCATTTCGAGTCGCTTCGGGAACGTGTCCGCGAGTTCCCGGCTGTGCGTCACGACCACCAAAATCGATTGCTGCTTCTTGTTCAACTCGATCAAGAGTTTGCCGACGGCGGCCGCGCTGGCGCGATCCAAATTGCCGGTCGGCTCGTCGGCGAGCACCAAGAGCGGCTTCTGGATCAACGCCCGGGCCACGGCGACGCGTTGCCGTTCGCCGCCGGATAACTCGGCGGGTCGGTGGTCGAGCCGCCCGGACAACCCGACGCGGTCGAGGAGCTCCTTCGCCGATTTCAGCAGAGTCGGTTTGTCCGCGTCGCGGTTCACTAACGTCGGGATCAACACGTTCTCCAACACGCTGCACTGGGGAAGCAGGTGGTGATCTTGGAAGACGAAGCCGATGCGGCGGTTGCGGAATGCCGCGAGGTCCTGTTCATTCAGCGTGAACGGCGTCGTCCCGTCGAGTTGCACCGTCCCGGCCGTCGGCGAATCGAGCGTTCCCATGATGTGCAAGAGGGTGCTCTTGCCCGAACCGGAGGGGCCCATGATGGCCACGGCGTCGCCGCGATCGAGGGTCAGGCTCACGCCGTCCAAGACCTTCAGCGACCCGGAGCGAGTCGGATACTCTTTGCAAACGTCCCGGATTTGCAGGCTCATGGCGATTCCAACTTCGTGCGGATGGCGTCGGGGATCGGGATCGACTCGAAGGGGCCGTGGTTCACGGAGCGGCACAACACGGCCGTGATGCGGCCGACGGCGATGTCGTCGCCTCCGCGGCGGAACTCGTAGCGGTACTGCACCGACTTCGTGCCGAGCTTTTCGAGGATCACGGTGATGGCGACTTCGTCCTCGAATCGCAGCGGCCGGGTGTAATCGCACGCCACCGAGACGCGGGGGAAGCCGTAGTGAACGCCGCCTTCCGTCCAGTTGACACTCAGGCCGCGGGCGCGGAGGAATGCGGTCTCGGCCGCTTCCATATAGCGGAAGAAGTTGGAGAAGTGCACGATCCCGGCCATGTCGGTCTCGCCGAATTCGACGCGGCGTTTGAAGACGAACGGTGTCATGCCCGCGGCCCCGGAACGTACTGGTTCAACACGGTGAGCGTCGCGTCCGCCATGTGGTGCGCTCGGTGCGAGGCCATGAGTCCATCGTATCCCGCGCGGCCCAAGGCTTCCCGTCGAAGTGGGTCGGCGAGCAACTCCCGCAGCGCCGTCGCCAGTGCCACGGGGTCGTTCGGCGGGACGAGGATGCCGCCGCCGGTGCGGGCGATCAACTCGGGGAATGAGCCGTGATCGGGTTGGACGACGGGCACACCGTTGGCCCACGCTTCGAGCACGTACAAGCCCTTCGGTTCGCGGTAGGTCGTCGGCACGCTCAGCACGTCGATGCTTTGGAAGAAGCGGGCTTTGGAGGCCAAATCCGGGCAGGCCACCCATTCGACAGCCCCGCTCAAACCGGCCGCCGCGAGCTTGGCCAGTTGCTTGTCGAGGTAGGGTTTGTTCTTGGCACCGAGCCAGCCGGAGAATTTGAGTTTGAAAGATTCGCCGCCGTCGCTGGCGCGTCCGCCAAACAGGATGAACGCATCGACCAAATTGTGGAAGCCCTTCTCCGGGGCCAATCGTGCGAAGTAGCCGATGGTGGGTGGCCGTTCCGCCGGGCGGGCGGCGGCTCCGGCGTAAGCCTTGGTTTGGATGCCGGGGTAGACGACGTGCATCTTCGCGCGGTCGAGGCCCAGATACGCGGCCATGCGGTCGGCGTAGGCCGCGCTGGTGGCGATGTAGCCGGCGGTGAACGCGTCGTTGGCGCGGATTAAGTCGATGCAGCGGCGCCGGTCGGCCTCCGGCAGTTCATCGAGGAAAATATCGTCGCCTTGCAGCGTCGTGAGGATCGGCACCTTCAACTGCCGGCTCAACTCGGGCACGATTCCGCTGAGCAAGGCGTTCGTCATCAGCACGGCATCCGGGCGGATGTCGCCCTTCAGCCAGTCGATGAGTTTGCCGACTTCTTTGCGTTGGTTCCCATCGCGGCCGCGCAGCATCGACACGGTCAAGGGGCCGAGGCGCGAGTAGTCGGTGCGTTCGGCGAAGCGGCCGACCCAGCGCAGGAAGCGGCGGTTGTTCAGGAACGCATCGACGAAGCGCGGGGTTCGTCGAAACGCCCACGAGGTGAATTTCGATTGCTGGAGGAAGACGTTGACGCCGCCGAAGAAGACTTTGCGATCCGCCGTGGCGTCGGGTTCGTCGGTCGTGATGGGGGTGTAGGTCGGCACCAACAGCGCGTCGTGGCCGAGGGCGAGGAGCGCCGCCGCGAGGGTGTTGTCGCGCATGCAACTGCCGCAGAACATCCCGGCCGCACCGGCGGTGATACTCACGATACGCATGGACGCGGAACACCGGAGGGACGACTGAGCTAACATACCGGGCCTCGGCCCGGTTCTTCCATCGGTGTGGAAGAATACGATCTTCACACACTCCGCACGGAACCGACGGGGCGATTCACTAGGTTTTCCTCTGACGCCGGACACGGAGCGGAAGCCGATGACCATCCCGGATGCGGTGATCCTATCGGACATCCACCTCGGCAGCGACAACTGCCAAGCCAAGGCTCTCGTCGAATTCCTGGAGTCGATCGACGAAAAGCGGCTGCGCACGAAGCGGCTCATCCTCAACGGCGACGTGTTCGATTCCATCGACTTCCGCCGGTTGAAGAAGACGCACTGGAAGGTGCTCTCGGAGATCCGCAAACTCTCCGATGAAATCGAAGTGATTTGGGTCGCGGGCAACCACGACGGCTCGGCCGAGATCGTCTCGCACCTCGTCGGCGTTCGCGTCGTCGATGAAATCATCGTCGAATCGGACGGGCAAAAGGTTCTGTTCCTCCACGGGCACCAGTTCGACCAATTCATCGAGCGCTACCCGGTGGCGACGTGGCTCGCGGACACGGCTTACCGCTGCTTGCAGCGGCTGGACAAGTCCCACCACTTCGCCAAGCTCGCGAAGCGGCGGAGCAAGGTCTTCTTGCGCAGCAGCGACAAGATCCGCGAGGGGGCCGTGGACTACGCGTGGAAGCGGGGCTGCGACGCCGTCTGCTGCGGGCACACCCACTTGGCGATGGAGTTGAACGAGCGACCCGTCGCCTATTTCAACAGCGGCTGCTGGACCGAGAAGCCGTGCACGTACTTGATCCTCGAAAAGGGAGCGGTGACGTTGCACACCTACCTGACCGAGAAATCCGAGGCGCTGCCGGAGGTCACACCGGTTCCACCAGCCCCGCTGATTCATCCGGCGTCACCGGCGTGACCGTCTCGGGCACAATCGGTTTGCTGGCGTCGATGAGCATCCAGAGTCCGCAACCGAGGAAGTAGATGCAGGCGTAGAGGCCGAAGAGGTAGACGATGCCGTCGGTTCCCGGGAAGTGCTTCAGGATCAACCCCGTCACGAGAATGCCCGAGACGGCGCCGACGAGGTTGCCGACCATGTTCATCGTGCCGGAGACGGTCGCGGCGTACTCTTGGCCAATGTCTTGGCAGACCGCCCAAGCCGGGGCCATGATGAGGTCGTTCATGAAGCCCATCAAGATGAGCATCCCGGCGTAGAGCAGCAAGTTGTTCGGGTCGTCGAGCTTGATGCCCGCCGCGATCAGGTAGCACAACCCGGCGCCGCCGTAGCCGATGATGCCGAAGAGCCGCCGGCCCCACTTGCGATCCCCGGTGCGGCGGATGTAGCGATCCGAAAGCAACCCGCCGACCAAGCAGCCGAACATCCCGATGACCAACGGCGCCCCGCTGAGCAGAGCCAAGGCCATCTTGCCGGCGGCGTAGGGGGTACCGTCCGGGTTCACTTCCCAATTGGCGAATTGCAGTTTCATCGAGCGCGGGTGGTTGTACATGAGGAAGTACCAACAGAAGTTGGTGACGATGTACATGCCGCACACGGCCCACAAGTTCCGCGAGGTGAAAATCTTCGCCCACGGCACCTTCGTGTTGCTCACCGGGGGCTTGCGGCCTAAGTCGATGATCGCCCGCTCCTCCGCGTTGACCGCCTTCACTTCCCCCGGCTTGTTCTTGAAGAAGATGTAGAAGAGGATGCACCAGAAGATCGCGATCCCCGCGAAGAGCCACATCGCCTCGTTCCACTTCCAACCGCCGAATTGCGCGTCGGTGAGGAGCAACCAAACGAACGGGGTCAGCCCGCCCATCAAACGCGCCGACATCCAAACGGCGGACTTGGCGAAGCCGCGATCCGCGGCCGGGAACCAGTTGTAGAGCGCCTTGGCGATGTTCGGGAACGCCCCGGCTTCGCCGACGCCGAAGAGGAATTGGATGCCGACGAGCGCCCAATATCCGACGAAAAAGACCCCGCCGAAGAGCCATTGTCCGGTGAACCCGGTGAGCGCGACGAACACCGACCACCAGAGGACGACCCGCAAGAGCGTGGAACGCGGACCGACGGTATCCCCGAGCCAACCGGAAGGGATTTCGAACAGGGCGTAGGCCAGTTGGAACGCCATGAGCACGATGAAGTAGTCGTTCTCCTCATCGTATTTCGGCTTGATCTCCGATACCGGGACGCCCGTCTCCGCGGACTGCTGGACGGCCGCTTCTTTGTTGAGGTCAGACAGGATGGCCTTCTTCGCGCTGCCGTTGGCGGCGCGATCCATGTAGGTGATCATCGCCAAGAAGCAGAGCAGCGCGAGAATGACGTAGCGGTAGCGGGACGGGCGGACGGAATCGGCTGGGAAGCTCATGGGCCGCCAGTGCGTGGGAGAGAGGGCATTGGAGGATGGAGAGTCTAGCGGATATGATGGTGGAGTGCTACCGCGTTCGCCGGGAGGTGTGCCAAGGGTCTGGCACTGTCAAGTGGAACCGGCGTCTCGCCGGTTCGTACAAGCCAAAACCGGCGGGACGCCGGTTCCACCGCCCGAATCCCTTGCCGCACCCCCTCCCGGAGGTGTGTGCCAAGGGCCGTTGGAATTTCAAAACCCCCGTAGGGTGGGTTGAGTCCGCGAAACCCACCGCCGGTGCGAAGAACTTCCGGTGTGTTGCGGAACTCGTTTCCGTGCGCGGCGGGTTGGGAGGGTGCAGGAAGGGTTCTGGCGTCCGCGATCGGGTTTTCGTCCTGTTCAGTCGTTCCGGTCGGCCGGAACTCCGAAATGCCGAGTCGTCGCGTCGACGCAAGTCCTTGCGGCGCATAGCCTGTTAAGCGAATGGGAATCGAGTTCAGCGTTTTGGCATCGAGTTCACGCGAGGGTGTGTGTGTTCTCGCTGAACTCGATTTGAGCCTGAATTCCCCGGTGCGGGTGGGTTTGGGACAGATGTCAGCTCTCAGTCAGAAAGACCGCCCGATGTCAAATTCTAGAACCACACTCGCCGGGAGTCGGGAATGATCCATCGCATCGGTCTGGTCGCCCTCGTCGTCGCCCTGTTGTCCGTTCCGTCGGCTCAGGCCGCGCCGCCGGGAGGCGAGCAGGAAACCGTGGCCAAGGTCAACCGCGCCATCGACACCGGCGTGCAATACCTGCGCGTGAACCGCAAAGCGACCCAGCACTGGGAGGGGTTCTGGCTCAACGAGATCACCGGCATGGAGGGCGGGGTCACGGCGCTGGGTTGCTTGGCGATGCTCAACTGCGGCGTCCGCGCCGACGACAAAGACTTGTCCGCCGCGCTCGATTTCCTCCGCAAGTTGAAGCCCGAGAAAACCTACGTCGTCGCGCTCAAGATCATGTGCCTCGCCGAAGCGCGGAACCCCAAGGATCTGCCGCAGATTCAAGACGGCATCGGGTGGCTCATCAAAACCGCCCGCAAGGAGCGCGGCAAACTCGCCGGCTGGGGTTATCCCATCAGCGACCTCGACCGCGCGGATGCGTCCAACACCCAATACGCCCTGCTGGGTCTGTATTCGGGCAAGCAAGCGGGGGCCAAGATCCCGGACGAAGTTTGGAAAGAAATCCGCGGGCTTTACATCAACACGCAGACCAAAGAGACGCGCGACACCGGCCACTGGAGCTACATCGAGCAAGAAAAGAGGGCCAGTTTCACCATGACCGTGGCCGGGGTGGCCGGGTTGGTGATCGCCCGCATGGGCTTGAACGAGAACGCCCAGCAATTCGACCCGAAAACGGGCATCGCGGCGAAGTGCGGGGAGTACGCCGAGAACGAGCCGATCCGCCGGGGGATGAACTGGATCGGCAGCGACACGCGCTTCGCCTTCGACAAAGCCCTCGAGAGCAAATCGACCTTTTACAACATCTACGGCATCGAGCGCGTCGGCCGGTTATCGGGCCAGCGCTTCATCGGCAAATACGATTGGTATCGCGAAGGCTGCGACTACCTCGTGCGGATGCAGAACAAGGACGGCTCGTGGGCGTCCGAAACCGGGTTCGCCGAGGATCAGACCAAAGTCATCGCCACCAGCTTCGCGCTCTTGTTCTTGTCGAAGGGCAAAAGCCCAGTGCTCATCTCCAAGCTCGCCCACGGCGACGCGGTCATCAAAGACGGCATCTTCATCGAGAAGGGGGACGCCGACGCCATCGTCGATTGGAACCGCAAGAACAACGACGCCCGCAACCTCGCCGATTACGCCAGCAAGGAACTCTTCAAGAACCTCCCGCTCGGCTGGCAGGTCTATGATCCGCGCCGCAAGGAGTTCCCCAAAGAACAAGACATTCTCGACGAAGTCGGCGTGCTCGTGCAATCGCCGATCCTCTACTTCAACGGCCACGCCGCCCCGAAATTGACGGGGCAGCAAGAGACCTTGCTGAAGAAGTACATCGAAGAAGGCGGCTTCGTGATCGCCGAGGCGTGTTGCGGCAGCGTCGACTTCGCCGCCGGGTTCCGCGATCTGATGAAGAAGCTTTTCCCGGCCAACGAACTCAAGCCCATGACCCCGGAACACGCCATCTGGCGAACGCACTTCGCCGTGCCGCCGACGGAGTTTAAGAGAGTCGAGTGTTTGGAGCGCGGCTGCCGGACTGTGTTGGTCTTCTTCCCGGAGCCGATCAGCGGCTATTGGGAAGAGTCCAAATACATGGCCCCGACGGGGAAAGCGGCCGCGAACCGGGGCGAGTCGGCGTTCCACTTGGGCATGAACATCATCGCCTACGCCACGGGGATGGAACCGCCGAAACAGCGGCTGAGCAAGCGCACCATCGCCGACAACAAAGAGGAACGGGCGCCGGTGAAGGGCTTCTTGAAGCCGGCGCAGATCGAGATTCCCGAGCAGCCCCCGGCCCCGGCGGCGATGCGGAACCTCATGAATTTCCTCCGCGACGAAGCCCGGCTCGACGTCGTCGTCGGCGTCGAAAAGTTGAAGCCCAACGACGAGGATCTGTTCAAGTACAAGTTCCTCTACATGCACGGGCGGAAATCGTTCGACTTCGACTCCGAGGACATCGACAACATCAAAGCCAACTTGCAAAGCGGGGGATTATTGCTGGCGGATGCCTGTTGCGGGCAGCCGCAATTCGACGCGTCGTTCCGCAAGCTCATGGGCAAGATGTTCCCGGAGAACAAGCTCGAAGCGATCCCCGTGGACGACTTGCTCTTCTCGGAGAAGCTCAACCGCACGGCCATCAAAACGGTGAAACGCCGGGAGAAAGCGGGGAGCGCCCAAGCCGGGAACGACGCGGGCTTCGAGGATTTGCCGCCGGCGCTGGAAGGGATCAAGTTGAACGGTCGCTGGGTGGTGATCTACAGCAAGTACGACCTCGGCTGCGCGCTCGAGAATCACAAATCGACGGACTGCTTGGGCCACAACCCGGACAGCGCCCGTCGGATCGCCGCCGCGGCAGTGCTGTATTCGCTGAAGCGGTGAGCGGTCACACCGTTTTCCGGTCGGCCCGCTGGCCTTCGTAGGTCTCCGCGAAGGCCAGCACCTTGGCATCCGGTTCCACACCCGCGGCGGCGCAGGCTTGCCCGTAGATCGCCGGCCACCAATTCGCGTGTTCGGTCAGGCCTTGCTCTTTCACGCTCGCCCAGTTGCTCGTGATTTTCGCCCAGGCTTTGTCGCCGAAGTCGAGGGCTTCCTGCAAACTGCCGAATTGCTTCACGTACCACTCCCGGCCGATCTGGGCGTGCAGCACCTCGTCGGCCCAGTCGAAATCCTGGATCGTCTTCATCAGTGGCAAGCCGCTGTCAGTGGCCACTTCGTACTCGTACCGCTTCCCAGTCTTGGGCATCAACCCCTGCTCGATGAAGAATAGGACACCGTGGCGTTCGAGCGGCGTGCATTCGGTGTTGAGGCGGTAGCTCCAGTTCCAAGTGATGCAGGCCTTCGTCCAATCGACGCCGAGGGCCACGAAGCCGACTTCGCCCATCATGCTGTGGCGGGCCTCGTCCCAGATCTGCCGGGACATGTCGCGGTAGTAGCCCCACGGTTTGCCCGGCGTCTCGGCGAGTATGCTCGCCATCATCTCGGGCACGTCGATCTCGCGCAGCCGCTTGAAGAGCATCATCAGGACTTTGTCCTTCGCGGCGAACTCCGGGGAATAGAGGAACGCCTCGGCGTTCACGCCTTGGTTCCAGAGGTCGGTGAAGCGCTCGTCGCGCTTCGGGATGGGGTCGTAGCGGTAGGGGGTAGCTGAGTAGCGACGGGGAAGTGGCTCGTTCGCATTCGTAGGACATTTCACCGCTTTGAGTAACGGGCCCATAACGTGTTGATCCCAATCGCGCGTCGGCCAAGCGTCACCCAAAGCACGCACCGCATTCCCTCCGAAGCGATACATATCTTCAAGTTCGGTCGCTGCAAATTTCAGCACCCGAATACTTGGGGCATCGGTGAGTGGATGCGATTCGCGTCGATAAGTTTCGATGTCCTCCAGCAAAGTACCCATGGCTTCCAAGTAGACCGCATACACGAATTGATCCGTGAAAGGCACACCGCGAATCTCGTCGAAGAATACCTCCAGCGCCGGGTGGGGCACCTCGTCCAAACCCAGCGGCGGCTCGCGCATCTCGCTCACGCGCTGGCGGATCGCGGTGGCGTGCTCGGCGCAGAGGTAGGCGTGGTGGGCGAAGGCCGTCTTGAGTTCGTAGATCGGCTCCGAGGTGATGCGGGCCGTCAGGATTTCGTGGAGCCGCTTGAAGGCGTAGTGGATGCGCTTCAGCCGGGTGGTGCACTCCTCGATCGACAGGCCCGGTTTCATGGCCTCCTCCAACGAGCAAAACCCCGCCAGCGGCGGCAGATTCTTGTACGGGGTGTAGTTCGGCAGCGGGTTGGTCATGGCCTTTCTCCGTGGGAGACTTTGGTATGATAAGAAAATGGAAATCCCAGCGAACTACCACCAGCGATTGAAGCCGAATCGAGCGTGGTCGCTCGCAGAGGATGGCTGGTATTTCGAAGGTCGAGGTCGCGTCTTTCTCACTTCCCGCCGAGCCGAACAACGGCTCAAAATTGTCGACATCCCTTACGCGGTAGCCGGTATTTTGGCGATGTTCACACACGGTTACCGCCAGTTCCGCACCGAGATCGAAATTTGGATCGCGCCTGCCGATTGGCCGAAAGTCGAAGAGCGATTCGCCGATAGCAGATATGCTCGGATCGGCACAAGCAGAAAATTTCACTGCGATCAAACCGATATCGAAGTCGTTTTCTGCACCTGTGATACGCTCCCCACTTCGAGCGAAATCATCGACAATATTCCGACGGTCACTCTCCCGGTCCTGATCGAATCGAAATTGATCGAAGGTCGGAATCCGGCGCGAATGGCCGCCACGGGCGATGTCCAAGAGATGATCAAAACGCTCGAATTGACCGAGGCGTTCGCGGAGAAGTTGGCTCCCGCCGTACAAGCCGAATATCGGTATCATTGGAACGTTATCGATTCGGCGCCTCCTCACTTGCTCTGACCCGCCAACCGGAGACCCGCTTCCGTGGACCACAAATTCCAGATCAACCTCGGCGGCATCATCGACCTGCTTTCCAACCACCTGTACAGCGGGCCGGAGGTGTTCGTCCGCGAACTCATGCAGAATGCGACCGACGCCATCACCGCCCGGCAGAAACTCGAGAAGGGGTTCGTCGGCGACATTCGGATGGAGATTCACCAAGCGAAGGGCAAGCCGCCGACGGTGATGATGTCCGACAACGGCATCGGACTGACGCCGGAGGAAGTGCACACGTTCCTCGCCACCATCGGCCTCAGTTCGAAACGGGCGCTCGAAGGCGAGAGCCAGACCGATTACATCGGCCAGTTCGGCATCGGTATCCTTTCGTGT
>JANOSQ010000510.1:0-3967 GCA_031415915.1 Fimbriiglobus sp.
GGGTGGAGTCTTCGGAACCCGCCGTCGAGTGGAAGCGGCCATTTTCAAATGGTCCCTTCTTCCCGGCGGCGGGTTGCGAAGACTCCACCCGCCCTACGAAAACTGCCGAGCTTCGTGCGTCACTTGATGCCGTGCATCCACTTCTTCAAGATTGGGGAAAGGAGCAGCAGAAGCACTGCGGAGCCAATGGCGAAGTAGCCGACGTTGTTGAACACATCGAGGGCGAGGTTGAGGGTTTCCTCGGGAGTCGCGTCTTTTGAAGCCACAGCTTCCCCGGCAACCCATTTGCCGGCTTGGTGCGCGATAGCCGAGGAGAGAAACCAGAAGCCCATCATGAAGCCGACAATCTTGGCCGGGGCGAGTTTCGTGACCAACGACAGGCCGACCGGCGACAGGGCGAGTTCCCCGAGGGTGTGCAACAGGTAGAGCAGGATCAAGAATATCGCCGGCATGATTCCGGCGACGACGGCGGGTTTGCCGAGATTGAGTGCCAAGAAGCCGGCACCCAGCAGAAGTAGGCCGAATGCGAATTTCACGGGCGCGTTTGGTTCGTAGTTCCGACGGGCCAGTTGCACCCAAAGGATGGAGAAAACGGGCGCGAAGAGCATGATGAACAGGGCGTTGGTCGCTTGGAAATTGCTCGTGGTGAGCTTTGTCCCGAGGAGAGTTTTCTCGACGTTCGATTCCGTGAACAAGCTCAACGCGCTGCCGGCGAGTTCGAAGAACGTCCAGAAGACGGTGGTGAACACGAGCAGCACGATGATGACCCAGATCCGCTGCCGCTCGGCCACGGGGTATTGGAACGACAGGAAGATCATGAAGCTGATGGCGCCGAGGCCGACGACCCCGAGCAGGATGTCCATCACTTCGTTGCGGTAAATCATCATGGCCGCGACCGGAACGGCGAGGAAGGTCCCCAAATAGACGGCCCACGCGGCGGGGAAGCCGAACACTTTCTTGTTTTCGGCTCCGGCCGGCGGGTCGGCGTGCCGTTCCAAGTAGCCGGCCCGCGCCGCGTAAAGGAAAATGCACAGCCCGAGCACCATCCCCACGCCCGCCGTCATGAATCCGTACTTCCAACCTTCGAGTTCGCCGATGGTCCCACAAGTCAGTGGTGTCAGGAACGCGCCGATGTTGATCCCCATGTAGAAGATCGTGAATGCGCCGTCGCGGCGCGGATCCCCTTGGGCGTAGAACCGGCCGATGGTGGAGGTGATGTTCGGTTTGAAGAAGCCGTTGCCGATGGTGAGCAAAGCCAGTCCGACGTACAGAACATTTTCATTCCCGGTGCTTCCCGCCAACGTGAATTGGCCCGCGGCCATGAGGATCGCACCCCAAATGATCGCTTTGCGGAAGCCGAGCAAGCGGTCGGCAATCAGTCCCCCCGCCAAGGGCGTGAGGTAAACGAGCGCGCCGTAGGCGGCGTAGATGCCGAGTGCGATTTTCTTTTCGAGTCCGAACCCATCGTTCATCACCGAAGCCGTCAGGTACAGCACCAGCAAAGCCCGCATCCCGTAGTAGCTGAACCGTTCCCACAACTCGACCATGAACAGGAAGAACAGGGCTTGCGGGTGCATCTTGCGGTTCATGAAGATCACGAATGCGATCCACACGCTGACCACTGCCCACGCACCGACCATCACCCAGTATTCATCGCGCATCGACGATCCCCGGAACCGGCTACCGATTTTGAATTTCGCAATCCTACTCGCATCCCGCCGACCGGCCCACCGAAAAGTTCGAGCGAGCAGGTCGATTCTCGTTTTTCCCACGTCTGGCTGCGGGAGGTACGGCAAAGATTCTTGGAGACTCGTTTGTGAGTCACACTTTGTGTGACAGACCGGGAGCCAAACGGCGGATGTGCGAATTTAACAGTACCGCCCGCGGAACGTCAGCCCTAATTCCGCCGGAATCGCAATTCCGGTCACCGCGCGCACAGTCTGTTCACGCACAATGCTCGGATCGTGAACACCGACTTGCGCCGAGTCGACCCGGCGCAAGTCCCGGCCATGCCGGGTCTGTTCAGCGTTTGGGAAACGAGTTTAGCGTTTGGGAAACGAGTTCACGCGAGGGTGTGTGTGATCTCGCTGAACTCGTTTGGCGGGCCCTCCACGAATCCGCTTGTTCGGCGCGGCGGGTGCGGTACAGTATCCTGTGATTCGCAGAATTCCCCCGCATACTCCCCCCGTCGCGCCGTCCGGAGTTTCCCATGTTCGCCCGGTTCGCCTTGTGCCTCTTCGCCCTCACCTCGGCCGTGCCCGCCTTCGCGGACGACAAGAAACCGATGACCCTCGGCGTGATCGAACGCAAAGACCCGGCGCTCGATGCCTTGATTCCGAAAGACGCGATCATCGAGATCCTCGCCGGCGGCTTCGACTGGTCCGAAGGGCCGGTCTGGGTACCCGAGAAAGACGGCGGCCATGTGCTCTTCTCGGACATCCCCAAGAACATGATCTGGAAGTGGAGCGCCAAAGACGGACTCAAGGAACACATCAAGCCGAGCGGCTATACGGGCCAAGAGAAGTTCGCCGGCAAGGAACCCGGCTCCAACGGCTTGGCCCTCGACAAAGATGGCAAGTTGATCCTGTGCCAACACGGCGACCGCCGCGTGTCCCGCTGGGTCGATGGGAAGTTCGTCACGCTCGTGGACAAGTACGACGGCAAACGGCTGAACAGCCCGAACGACCTCACCATCAAGAAGAACGGCGACATCTACTTCACCGACCCGCCCTACGGCCTGCCCGAGCAGATGAAGGACAAAGGCAAGGAACTCGATTTCCAAGGCGTCTACCGGCTGACGCCGAAAGGCGAGCTCACGCTGCTGACGAAGGAAATGACCCGGCCGAACGGCATCGCACTCTCCCCCGATGAAAAGACGCTCTACGTCGCCAACTCCGATCCGGACCTCGCCATCTGGAAAGCGTTCCCCGTCAAAGACGACGGCACCCTCGGCGAAGGTAAAGTCTTGTTCGACAGCACGCAACTCGTCAAGGATAAGAAGCCGGGCCTGCCCGACGGGTTGAAGGTCGATAAAGCGGGCAACCTCTTTGCCACCGGCCCCGGCGGCGTCTTCATCTTCGACAAGACCGGCAAACACCTCGGCACGCTCGCCACGGGCGTACCGACGGCGAACTGCGGCTTCGGCGACGACGGCCGCACGCTGTACATCACCGCCGATAAGAATCT
The DNA here is from genome assembly GCA_031415915.1 of Fimbriiglobus sp. Taxonomy (GTDB): domain Bacteria; phylum Planctomycetota; class Planctomycetia; order Gemmatales; family Gemmataceae; genus JALHQU01. The sequence goes on from JANOSQ010000510.1 coordinate 3,187, forward strand.
CGTCCGCGTGAAGACGACAACCAAAGGTTTGGGGTTCTAGAACCATGGGTGCACCCAGCCGACGGGACTTGCTCAAAGCCGTACCGCTGACGGCCGTGCCGTGGTTGGCCGGACGGTCGGTGGGGCGGGGGGCGGAACCGACCCCGACGTTCCCCGGCCGCGTCGTCCGAATGCAGGAACCGCGCAATCTGGAATTCCCGATCTCGGCCTTGAAGGATCGCTTCACCCCGACCGAGCAATTCTTCGTCCGCAGCCACTTCGCGGTTCCCAAGCTCGACGTGGCGACGTGGAAGTTGAAAGTCGAAGGGCACGTCGAGAAGCCGCTGGAACTGAACTACGAAGATCTCCTGAAGTTGAAGTCGGTCACGAAGCCGATCACCCTCGAATGCGCAGGGAACGGCCGCGTCTTCCTCACCCCGGCCGCACGGGGGTTGCAGTGGGGCTTCGGTGGCGTCAGCACGGGGAACTGGACCGGGGTCGAAATCGCGGCGGTGCTCGATAAGGCGGGGGTGAAACCCGGCGCGAGCGAAGTCATCTTCGTCGGTGCCGATCAAGGCGTCATCGCCGACCCGGCCACCCCCGGCCCGATCCCGTTCGACCGCGGCATTCCCATCGATAAAGTCTTGAAATCGGATTGCTTGCTCGCCCACCAACTCAACGGCGAAGCCTTGCCCCCTTCGCACGGCTTTCCGCTGCGGGCCGTCATCGGCGGCTGGTACGGCATGGCCAGTGTCAAGTGGCTGTCGCGGATCATCGTCACGGACAAACCGTACCGGGGCTT
>JANOSQ010000511.1:0-2543 GCA_031415915.1 Fimbriiglobus sp.
GCGCAAGATCGTCGCGCACCAGGCGACGCGCGCCGTACCCGCGTAAGAACTCGAATCAGAATGACGCTTCGTCGCCGGGGCGTGATGCGCGAGTGCGCTGCGAGGACGCAGGGAGCTCCGATATGGAACATATCGGGGCGACCGAGGACGAAGCAGCGTGCCGCGCAGCGCGTTCCGGCGGCACAAGGCTTCATTTTGATTCGAGTTCTAAGACGGCGTCGGCCCTCGGCGGCGGCCGGGATGGCCGCTCCACGCGGCGCTCGTCGTCGACGTGATGGGGTCGATGTGATGGGAAGGTGGACGGCGGCGAAGGAGGCTTGGGGCGCGCGTCGACCGGCACCCTCAGCGGCGGACGTTCGCGGGCGACACTGCGGCTCCACCGTGAGGCGTCTCGTCCCGAGGCCGGAGGGTGCAGGGGGGAGGCTTGAACAGGCTTGACATCAGGACCTCGGTGCGATACAGATGTACGTGCTTGGTGGTCCGGGGTTGATCGTGGGGGCACCGGATCGGCGTAGACGTTGCAGCCCACTTAGGGGAGGGAGGCACGACAGACTCGAACGACGCTCAGGACAAGCGGCGCACGTCGCTCGTCTTCATCTACGTGCCCTGACGCATCACGCGAAGGAGAAAACAAGATGTCACGAAGGAAAAAGTGGGGGTTTCTGGCGTTTCTCGTTCTGATCACAGGCGTTATCGGAGTACCTCCGGTAGCGGCGGTGCCAGGGAACGACACCACAGTCCTGATTCTCGACAGCACGGTGTCCGGTGGAGCGGCGAGCCGCGAGGCGACTGCGGCCACCGGCCTCGGCCTCACGGTCGAGGTCGTCAGCGACGCGACCTGGGCGGGGATGACGGCCGCCGACTTCGGGTCATATCGAGCGATCATCCTCGGCGATGCCACCTGTGGCGGCGTTACGACGATCTTCGAAGCCAACGAGGCCACCTGGGGACCGCAGGTCGACGGAAATGTCGTCCTCATCGGCACCGATCCGATCTTCCACGAGAGTCAGGGTGGCGGGGCGCTGACCGACAAGGGCGTTGCCTTCGCCGCCGACCGGACCGGCAAGACCGGGCTGTACGCGACCCTGAGCTGCGCCTACGACAGCACGGCGCCGCTCACCCCGGTGCCGGCCTTCAATAGCCTGAGCAGCGCGGGCGACTTCACCGTAACGGGAGTCCCGGGCTGCTTCAACGCGGCGCACATCGTCGCCGCGCACCCAGCCCTCGCCGGTCTGACCGACGCGGTTCTCTCCAACTGGGGCTGCTCGGTCCATGAGGCCTTCGATGGCTGGCCGAGCGACTTCCAGGTGCTCGCGATCGCGCTGACGGGCACCGCATACACCGCGGGCGACGGCAGCGTCGGCACGCCGTACATCCTCGCCCGTGGCGAGGGTCTCGTCCCGATCGGCTCCGCACTGACGCCGACCACGGCCGAGAACCCGGTCGGCACGCCTCACACCGTGACCATGACGATCCTCAAGGCCGGCCTCGGCGTTGCCGGCATCTCGGTCGGCTTCGAGATCGTCGACGGCCCGAACCTGGGTCTAGTGGGAACCGACATCACCGACGCGGACGGCAAGGCCACCTTCACCTGGTCGAGCGCGGTGGTCGGCACCGACATCGTGGAGGCCAGCTATGAGGACTCCAGCAAGACCATCATCTCGGCGCGGGCCACCAAGACGTGGTTCGAGGCCAAGAAGGTCCCGAGCACCAAGCTCACGAAGACGGCATCGGCGACCAGCATCGGCTACGGCAAGTCGGTGACGTACACCTACACCGAGAAGAACGACGGCGAGGTCGACCTCTTGAGGCCGTGGGTCGTCGACGACAAGTGCGCGCCGGTCGCCGGCACGCTCGGATTGGATCTCATCCACAACGTGGGCGACACGAACCTCGACGGCGTTCTCAGCATCGGCGAGACGTGGACCTTCACGTGCTCGACGAAGCTGTGGGCCGACACCACCAACACGGCGGTCGGGCACGGTTACCTGTCCGACGGCACCGACGTGACGTGGTGCGACCCGAAGCTGATCGATCCGAAGGACCCGAAGACGTTCCCGAAGGGTGTCTTCTGCGACCAGGACGAGTATGCCCAGGTGACGGTCGACGTCAGTGCCGGCTGCTCGCCCGGCTACTGGAAGCAGGATCAGCACTTCGGCTCATGGGTGGGCTACACGCCGGGGCAGCAGTTCAGCACTGTGTTCGAGAACGCTTTCCCGGGACAGACGCTGCTCCAGGTCCTCTGGAACGGCAAGGGTGGCCTGAACGCGCTCGGCCGTCAGACCGTGGCGGCGCTCCTCAACGCGTCGAACCCGACCGTCTCCGGCATCGGGTTCCCGTACACGCCCGCCGGGGTCATCGCGGCGTTCAACGACGTCTTCCCGGGCGGCGACTACGAGGCCCTGAAGAACCGGTTCGAGGCAGCCAACACGATCGGCTGCCCGCTCGGACGGGCTGTGGTCAGTAGTTGACCTGAGCGTGATCTGCGGTGCGGGGCGCCAGCCGGGGGGCCCGCACCGGCTCGCCCATGTTTAAAAGGGCGC
>JANOSQ010000512.1:0-4814 GCA_031415915.1 Fimbriiglobus sp.
ATGCCGCCCTTCATCGGCCCGCGGCTGTTGTCGTGTTGGACGCGGAAGCCGACGTGCGTGGCCAGGGTGCCGTCGTCGCGGAGGAAGTTGCACTCGACTTTGATTTCGCGGAACGGGGTGATGAGGAAGTGCCGCTGCTGCTCGCCGAGCTTCAACAAATCGGCGGCGCGGTGGAAGTAGCGGGTGGTCGCTTCGGTGGGGGTCATCGCCGGGGAACTCCGCCTGGGGTGAGGTGGAAGTGTTATATCCGGGGTCGGCGATCCACCGCTACGCGGTCTGTCCAGCGCGACCCCCCTCCCGGCACTCGCCGTAAGTCCTAGGCGGGGGTGGTCTGTCCAGAAAAGTTCGGTCTGTCCAGAAAATATTGAGTCTGTCCAGAGGGGGGTGTGGGGTGTCGCGCTGGACAGACGGGCCGGGGTCAAACGCGGATCGATTTCCAGCGTCCGCTGGACCAGCGCCAGACGAAGAGGGCGCCGCGGAAGTACAAATCGCCGACCATAGCCACCCAAGCGCCGAACAAGCCCCAGCCCATGCCGGGGTGGGTGCCGAGGTAGCCCAAGTCGATGCTCTCCCGCGAGAGCCAGAGCGCCAACGGGATGCGGACGCCGAGGAAGCCGACCCAGGAGAAGACGGCCAGGACGCGGGTGTCGCCGGCGGCGCGCAGCGCGGCGGTGAAGATGATCCACGCGGCGACCGCCGGCATCGCGAAGGCGATGGTGCGCAGGGCGACCACGGCCAACTCCGTGACCGCCGGTTTGCCGGGGCTGTAGAGTTCGCACATCGGCGCGGCCAGCAAGTAGAAGATCAGGCCCATGACGGTCATCAATGCGCCGCCGAGGGCGAACGAGAACCAGCCGTAGCGCGCCGCGAGTTCGGGGCGCTTCTGGCCGAGGCTCTGGCTGACGGTGCTGGAAGCCGCGGCGCCGAAGGCGGCGCCGGCGAGGTAGCCGAGGGCCTCCCATCGCAGGGCGATGCCGTGCGCCGCGGCGGGCACAGTGCCGAGGTGGTTGACGATGCTGAGGAACCAGAGTTGGCAGCAGGCGATCGACAAGCTGTCCACGGCGGCGGGGATGCTGACGCGCAGGATCCGGCGGAGGATTTCGGGATCGGGTACGAGGAGGGCGAAGTTCAACTTCAACCCGGAGCGGCCGCGCAACAGCAGCGCGAGGATCGTGAGGCCGCCGAGGGAGTGGGCCACGGCGGTACCCATGGCGATGCCCGTGAAGCCGTAGTCGAGCGCGGGGCCTGCGCCGCCGGAGAGCGCCCACGCGACGGGGACGTTGACGAGCGCGACGCCGACGAGTACGGCCAACCCGGTCTTGGTGTCGCCGGCGCCGACGAGGCAAGCGATGCCGGCGGTCTCGATCATTTGGAGGACGAGGATCGCGGCGAGGGGGTAGAGGTACTCGGCCGCGATTTGCGGGGAGTTGTTCTGCAATTCGATGGCCATCATCAGCGTGGTGAGCCCCGCGAACGCGGCGGCGGTGGCGAATGTGCCGAACGCGACCGCCAGCACGATGGCCTGCCCCGTGGCCCGGTTCGCCAGTGTGAAGTCGCGGGCGCCGAAGCAACGGCCGACGAGGGCGGTGGCCCCGGCGCCGACGATCACCGAATAGCTGCTGGTGAACCAGTAGAGGTAGTTCGCCGTGGTGAGGGCCGCTTGATGTTCCTCGGAGAAATACCGGGCGAGGAACTGGTCGTATTGCTGGATGAGGAAGAAGGTGTACTGCTGCAGGAGTGCTGGCCAAGCGAGGCGGAGTACACGCCCGGCGAGCGAGGATTCCGGCGCGATTGCGGCTGCGGGAGTCGGTTCGGCCATGCGGTCATGATAGGATGACGGTTGTATGCCGACCGAACCCGCCGATGCCGAGCCGAGTCCGAAGCCGCGCGAATTGGCGTGGCGCACGCTCTTCCAGCGCTCGCGCACCGCGGTCTTCGTGCTCAACGGTCGCCGGCAACTCCGCTACGCCAACTCCGCGTGGGAAGCGGCCACCGGCGGAGACTTCGCCTCGCTCCGCGGGACGAAGTTTTCCGAGAGCCGCACCTCGGCCTCGCCGCTGTGGGCGACGCTCGCACCCCCGCGGGAGGTCTGGCGCGGCGAATCGGCGCGCGTTCGCTTGCCGGCTCCGGGGAACGAACACGGGCCACCGTGGTGGGATCTCGCTTACGTTCCCCTGCGCGGGGAAGGAGAGCGAATCCTCGGCGTGGTGGGCACATTGGAAGTCGTGGGGGAAGCGCCGCCGCGCGGAGCGGTGAAGTTGCCCGCGATCTTCGAGACGCTTCTATATCAACGACGCCAAGACGCGACGCTCGATACACTCGCGGACGATTCCCCGGCACTCGAACGATTGAAGATGCAACTCCGGTGGGCGGCGGAGCAGCGCGCCCCGACGTGGTTCCTCGGCGAAGCGGGCACGGGCAAGGAAACGCTGGCCCGCGCGATGCACGGCGCCGGTGCTGGCCACTTCGTCTCGCTCGAATGCTCCGGGCTTCAACCGTACCTGTTGGAAGGGATGCTGTTCGGGAAAGGAGGCTTGGCCACGGGGCGAAGCGTCGGCACGCTCCATTTGAAAAACCCGGCCTTCTTGCCGCGCGATCTGCAAATGCGGATCGCGGAGTGGTGCCTGGGTTCGGGTGGCCCGCATTTGATCTCGGGCAACCCGCGAACCGCGGCGGAACAGGTGGCGAGCGGGTCGCTCATCCCGAAGTTCCAAACGCACTTGGCCACCGTGGAAGTCCGCATTCCCCCGCTCCGCGAACGGCTCGGCGAGTTGCCGCGCTTTCTCGCCCGCATCGCTCCTTCACCGGCGCCGCCGACCGAGGACGTACTCCGTGTTCTGCGGGCCTACCCGTGGCCGGGGAACTTCCACGAACTCGGCAGTGTCTGGCACGACACGCTCCGTCGCGCGGGGGGGGAACCCGTGCTGTCGATCCATCTGCCGAGGTTCGTCCGCGAGAGTTACCTGATCGAATCGAGCGGCGCCGCTCCGCGCACGGTTCCGGGCCTCGACGCAATCCTCGAAGCGGTCGAACGGCGGATGATTCGGCGCGCGTTGCTCGAATCGAACGGGCACCAAACCGAAGCGGCCGCGAAGTTGGGGATCTTCCGCACGCGCTTGGCCCGCCGGCTCGAAGCGTTGAAGATCGCGTGGCCCCCGGAGGCGCCATCGTGAAAGCGCCGCAAGTCGTCGCGCTGTCGCCGGATGATTGGCTCGGCAATCAACTCCGCGAGTTGGCCGCCGAGCACCGTTGGTTGCTGCGCGAAGTCCGCCAACTCGGGGCGTTCGCCGGCCAGTTCGCGGAGCGCCGGCCGAGCCTGGCGATTCTACAGTTCGACCCGCGCGACATCCGGCCCGAACTGGCCGAGGCGATCACGCTGGTGTCGCACGAGCACCCGGAAGTGGCGATCATCGCCGTGGGCGACACGAAGATCCACGAGGCCCAGCGCCCGGAGTGGACGGCGGCGCTGCTCGATCTCGGTTGCCGGTGGGTGCTTTACCCGCCGCTGACGCGGTCGGTGCTCGACGACGTGCTCGGCGGTTGGATGGCGGCGCTCACCGGCCGATCGCGCTGGCCGGTCGCGGAGCCGGCCGTCGACCTCGCCGCCGGGGGGTACGAGGAATGACGGAGCCGGAACTGCCGCGGCTCGACGCCGGCCGGTGCGATGGCTGCGGAGCTTGCGTTGCGATTTGCCCGACCGGGTGTTTGGAGATGCTGGGGCCAATCGTCTGGATGCCGCGGCCCGCAGACTGCGTCTCGTGCGCGGCGTGCGTAATGGTGTGCGGGCCGGAAGCCTTGAGTTTGGGAACCACCGCGGGGCGGTAAATCCCGCTCACGACACCCCTTTTTTGCTCTTCTTCAAGCTGCGATTCTTGTGTTTGCGGGCGCGGACGCGCTTCTTGTTCGCGTTCCGGAGCGACTTCGATTTGTGCTGGATGCCCATAGTTGGGTCCCTTCGTGTACGGGGTTCGATTTCGACCGAACCACAATTGTAGCAACTCCCCGACCCTTTGACGGCGCCAGCTTCTATTCTAACCCAATTGCCCTTCGTTTCCGCGGGTTGGGTCGTACCGATGGATGTCCCCGTCAAGAAGATCATCCGGCTGCTCGGCGACGAGCAAGCCCCCGAGTTGCGGGCCTCCGCTTTGCACGTCCTCGCGGAACTCGGGCTGAAAGACGCCGAGATCCTCGCCACCATCGCGGCTATGCTCGACGATGACGAGGGAGTCGTCCGCGAAGCGGCCATCGTCGCGACTGGCAAACTCAAACAATCGAAGAGCTTGGCCAAGCTGCTCGAACGTATCAAGCACGGCGGGCCCGAAGCCGGTTTGGCGGCCGAGGCCGCGACCAAGCTTGGCGCCGACGGTGTGAAGGGGTTGCAGAAGATTCTGCACAGCGTGCCGCCGGGGGTTCGCAAAACGGTCGCCGCGGCGCTGACCGGGGCCGTGGACACCAACCCTGATGCGGCGCTCGCCGTGCTGACCGATACCGATGCGTCGGTGGCGGGGGCTGCGGCGAACTCGCTCATCAGCCGCATCCCGGCGATGACCGCCCCGCACAAGAAAGGCTTGGTCGCCGCGCTCGTGACCTTGGCCACGAATAAGAAGGCGAAGCTCCTCGCGCCGGCCGAGTTCACCGTGCTGCGCGTGCTGTCGTCGCTCAACGATCCCAGTACCGCCGATGTGATGTGGGCGCGCACGCAGCCGCCCTACCCCGTCGAACTCCGGGCTCAGGCGCTGCAAGCCGTCGGCGGTTGGCTCGACAACCCGACCAAAGAACAGTGGAAGCGGCTCTTCGCCTGCGCCGCCGATGCC
>JANOSQ010000513.1:0-2265 GCA_031415915.1 Fimbriiglobus sp.
CTCATCGCCGACGGCAAACTCGGCGACATTCTGGAACTGCGCGGGCGTGGCAAAGAGGACGCACGCGGCGCCGGGTTGGATCTCATGGTGCTCGGCACCCACATCTTCGACCTGATGCGGCACTTCGCCGGCGATCCGAAATGGTGCTTCGGCCGGATTCTCCACGAGGGGCGCAAGGCCGTGGCCGGCGACATCCGCCAAGGCGCGGAAGGGATGGGGCCGGTGCAGGGGGATACCATCCACGCGACCTACGGCTTCGACAAAGGGGCGGTGGGAAGTTTCGGTACGCACAAGGCGAAGCACGGCGCCGGGTCGCGCTTCGCCCTGCATATCCACGGGTCGAAGGGGATCGTTCAACTGCAAACCGGCGCGCTCGCCCCGGCGTACTTCCTCGACGATCCCTCGTGGATGCCGGGCAAGAGCAAGGCCGCGTGGCAGGAAATCACGAGCGCCGGCGTCGGCAAACCGGAGCTGCTCAAAGACGGCGGGGAACTGGGGAACAAGTTGATCGTCGCGGATTTGATCGAAGCGATCGAGAAGGATCGCCAACCGCTCGGGAGCATCTACGACGGCCGCGCGGCTCTGGAAATGATCTTGGCCGTGTACGAATCGCACAAGCAAGATCGGCCGGTGGACTTGCCGTTGAAGAGCCGGAAGCATCCGCTCGGTGCATGAAGTAAGATTAACCACGGAGGCACAGAGACACAGAGAATACAACCATTGGAAACAAGAGAGGGGCGAACGGATCACCGTTCACCCCTCCGTGAATTTTACCTTTGTCTTCTCTGTGTCTCTGTGCCTCTGTGGTTAATCCGACTCTTTGACTACTTGTCCTTCTTCATTTCCATCTTGTCGTCGTCGTTGGTATCCTTCGGCGGCATGAACGGCTTCCATTCCAACCCCAGGGATTCGACGCGGGCGCGTTTGGCGAGGACTTCCCACGGGGTGCCTTTGTGCTCCGTCGCCAGCTTGTCGTAAATCTTCTTGGCGTCGTCGGCGAATTGGCGGAACTCCTTTTTGCTCTTCAACTTCTCCACCGACACGAGCTGCAACCCCATCGATTTGTCGAGTTGTTCGGGCAAGCTTTCGGTGTTGATGTTCCCGAGCGCCAAGTCGGCTTCGTGCAGGTACGACAACCGCGACATCACTTGCGCGTAGGCGTAGAGGAAGCTCGCTTTCCACGCCTTGGTCTCTTCCTTGGCGAGTTTGGATTCGGGGTCGTCCAGCATCGCTTTCATCGGCTTGAGTTCCTTGGCCAGTTCGTCGAGATCGTCGAGGATCGCCGCGAGGGGGATTTGCTCTTGGAGGATTTCGTCCTTCACCTTTTTGCTGCTCGCTTCCCCGGCGAAGGTGCTGCGGACGCCGTTGAACTTGCCCATGCCGTCCTTGCCGCCCCATTTGTCGCGCAGGAGTTCGAGGGCCTTGACGGTCTTGGCCCGCAGGGGGAATTTCTCGGCGTCTTTGACGGCTTCGTCCATCTCCTTGCCGATCGTTTCGGGTTTGTACGGCGCGAGGGCATCGGCTTGGAAGGGGAAGGCGAGTTCGACCGACTCGTCTTGGCCTTTCGAGTCGCTCTTGATGTGCACCGGCTTCAAATCGAGCAGGGCGAAGACGTCTTTGAGTTTTCCGGCCTCGATCATCTTCGGCGCGCGCGGGAACTCGAAGCGCTTGGCCGGGGCTTCTTCGGCGTTGTAAGCCACGGCGTCGCCGAGGTCGCCGGCGAGTTTGGGCACCGGCGGTTTCATCTTCACGCCGACGTACTCGGCGAGGATCGGCGTGATCGCTTCGATCCACGTGCCGACGGCGAAGGCGTCTTCGGGTTTCGATGCCTTGTTGCCGGCTTTGGTCAGTTTGGCCGCGACGCGGAGCGAGTTCAAGAACGCGCTGCCGGCGAAGTGTTCGCCGTCCGACTGGGCCAGTTCCGCCGCGTTCTGGCCCGCGCTGCAGGCGGTCATCACTTGGATGTTCGCGCCCGCCGGCGCGGCGAGGAGTGCCTTTTCGAGTTCTTCGCCCATCGGCTCGCTGCCGGGGCGGACGACGTTGCCGTCGGTGTTCGCCCGGCACACGTCGAAGATCACCACTTTCTGCTGGGCCTGGCACCCCTTGACCAACGCGAAGTATTCGTCGAGCGGCAGGAGCGATTCCGGTTCGTTCAAATCGCCTTCGACCGGGACGAGGTACGCCTTGCCGTCTTTCATCGTGGCGTGTCCGCCGAAGTAGAAGACGACGCGATCTTGACCCCGGCTGCTCTCGGCGAATCGCTTG
>JANOSQ010000514.1:0-9746 GCA_031415915.1 Fimbriiglobus sp.
GCGAGCCCGCTTCGGGCGACGCCCTGGGTTGCCAGGCGATGATCTTGCAGACTGAAAGTCTGCGACAGCTACCGCACTGTGCCAGCCCTTCAGGCTGGAGAATCTGGAACCGATGACCCAAGGGCGTCGCCCGAAGCGGGCTCGCCCTGGGCTAGGTTGTCCCAGCCCTTCGGGCTGACGAATTGTGCTGATGGCATTCGCAGCCCGACCGTCAGTAGCCACCGCGGCCCGCAGTTCAAACCGGCGGGCCGTAGAGGACGGTCGATTCGGCCGCGCCGGGCCAGTGGAGCACCAATCCACCGTCGAGTGTGTTCACCGCGACGAGGCACCCCGGGCAGCCGGCCGCGTGCTCCTTCAAGATCGCTTCCATGGCTTGCACGATGGCTACGCAATTGCGGTCGGCCGCGAGGTCGTTGTACGTCAACGCCGCCATCTCACTCAGCCGATCGCCGCGTTCCGAACTCGGGCCGCCGTACTCGACGTAGGCGACCTCCTCGAAGAATCGCCCGATCACTTCGACGCCGTAGCCGCGTTGGCTGCGCTCGCCCCACGGTTCCAGAAACGCCCCGTTGTAATGGTGGTTCGGCGTGTTCTTCAACTCGTTCGGCGTCCGGCCTTCGACGGTCAGTTCCACGCCCCGTTTGCGCTGGTGGGCGATCCAAACGCCGTTGTCGAAGCGGAACTGCACCTCTTGGTCGACATAGCCGGGGAAGTTGTCTGGCGTCACCCAGCTGGTGTGAATGTCGAACACCGCCTCTCGGCCGTCCGGGTAAGCGTAGGTCACTTGCAACTGCACCGAATCCCAAGTGGTGCCGTCGGCGCGGCCGACTAACCCGCGTTGGCCCGTGGCCGCGATCCGCGCCAGCTTCCAGTCCGGGCCGAAGGTGAAGTCGATCAGCTTCAGGTAGTGAACCGCGACGTACGTCCCCGGGTTGCGGCCTGCGATCCACTCGGCGAATTGCCCGCCGCTGATCGACTTCGGTTCCAACAGCGAGCAGTAGCCGTTGTTCACATGCTTCAGCGTCCCGTCGGCGACGTGCGTCCGCAGCTTCTTGTGATCCGGGTCGAGCAGCTTGTGGTAGACGACTTTTGCGAGCACACCATTTCGTTTGGCCACGTCCAGCAGTCGGTCGAGTTCGCCGAGGGTCAGCACCGACGGTTTCTCGATGAGCGCGTGCTTGCCGGCCGACAGGGCGGTGAAGGCCGCGTCGAAGTGCCGGTCGTCGGGGGTGGCCACGCCGACCGCATCGACACCGGAAGCGACCAGTCGCTCGACGGCGTCGGCGCCGGTGAAGCTCGCGAAGTTCCGCAACCCGGACGGCGCCGACGCGCGGTAGCGCTCGGCTCGGATCCCGGTTCGCGTCGCGACGCCGTTCAGTTCGACTTCGACCAATCCCGTGGAGCGTTGGAACAGCCCGCGCCCGGCGACGGTTTCGAAGAACGGGCGGTACGTTTCGTCGAAGATCATGCCGAGGCCGACCATGCCGACTTTGATCGTCCCTTGCGGTTTCAGGCTCATTCGGGCACCACGAGTTAACATAATTGGCATTATCGGACGTTGGACGGAGGGTTCTAAAACTGGCTACGGTCGCTCCAATTCAAACAAGTCTGTCGTCCGGCACCAGAACGCTTGCCCGAGCCGCGCGACCGTTTGCAGCTTCCGCGGATCGACCCGGCCGGCCGCGTCGAACACCCCGTCGGCGACGTGGATCATCACGACTTCGCCGATCACCAAGTTGCCCGCGATCGGTCCCGCGCCGGTCGCGATGATCTGCAGTACCTTGCACTCCATGGCCGTCGGCGCTTCGATCAACCGCGGCGGTTTCACTTTGCTACTCGGCGCGGTGTGCAACCCCGCGAGTTCGATCTCGCTCTCATCCGCCGGCAGCTCGCGCGAAGTCAAGTTGACCCTCTCCGCCAAGCTCGCCACCGACGAGTGAATCACGAACTCGCCGGTCGCTTCGAGGTTCCGCAGCGTGTCCTTCTTGCCACCGTCGCGCTTGAGCGTGGGCGAGAAGACGACCACCGGCGGGTTGGCGCCGAACGTGTTGAAGAAGCTGAACGGGGCCAAGTTCACGATTCCCGCTTCGGAGATCGTCGTCACCCAAGCGATCGGCCGCGGGGTCACGATGCCCGTGAGGAGCTGGTACGTCTCCACGAAGTTCGTCGGGTTCGGCTCGTGCTGCATCGGTCAGTCCATCCAAGAGAGCGGGTATGCCGGATCGTCGTAGGCCGAGGCTTGTTTCGTCAAGTGCAGCGGCCGGAAGGTATCGACCATCACGGCGAGTTCGTCGGTGCGGGTCATCTCCCAACTCGCGGCGATCGTCCCCGGATGCGGGCCGTGCGGGATGCCGTGCGGGTGCAGCGTGAGGGAGCATTCCTCGACGCCCCGCCGGCTGCCGAACTTCCCGCGGACGTAGTAAAGCAGCTCGTCCGATTCGACGTTGCTGTGGGCGTACGGGATCTTCACAGCCTGCGGGTGCGTGTCCAGCATCCGCGGGGCGAAAGTGCAAACGACGAACCCGCCCCGGCTCTCGAACGTCTGGTGGATCGGCGGCGGTTGGTGAATCGTCCCCGTGATCGGTTCGAAGTCGTCCGCGTTGAAGGTGAACGGATAGACCATCCCGTCCCAGCCGACGACGTCGAAGGGATGGTGCGCCAGCGTGTAGCGCGTCCGCCGGTCGCCATCTTTGATGACGACGGCCGAAGTCTCGTCGCCACTGTCTTCGGTCATCAGTTCGCTCGGCCCGTGCAAGTCGCGCTCGCAGAACGGGGCGCCGAGTTTGAACTGCCCGTCCCGGTTCAAGTAGCGCTCGGGGAAGCCGAGGGCGCCCGTCGATTCGATCACGAGCAAGTCGGTGGGTTGGCCGAAGTCCGGATACTAGCCGTAGGTGGTGCAGCGCGGGATGACGATGTAGTCGAAGGGCTTAAAGCTCAATCGACCGAAGTGGGTCAGCAAGACCCCCTGCCCTTTGTGGATGAAAATGATCTCGTCGGCGGTCGCGTTGCGGAAGAGATCGACCTGCTCGTCGCTCGGCCGGCAGCGCGAAATCGTGACGTCGGCATTGGTGAACATCGGCACGCGGCCGGAGATCGGGTCGCCGTGGATCGGGATCGAGCGCGTCTTCAAGTGGTGGTGCCGGAGCCTGTCTTGCGGAGCCACTTCGACGGGCACGCTCGGTACCGCTTCCACTTTCAACACCCGCGTCAGCGGCCTCAGGTGGTAGGCGATGCTGTACGCCCCGCTGAAGCCGTGCGTGCTGATGACCTCTTCGCAGTACAACCCCTCGTTCGAGAAACCGGGGGTCGCGGGGTGCTTGGTGTGCCGCTTCGGCGGGATCGACCCGAGTCGGTGGTACGGCGGCATATTCGGAATCTCCCTTGGGCTTCACCCATCTTATCGGGCGGGACGCAAAGCCGGCCCGGGAGCGAATTCAATTTCCCGCTCTTCCCCCAACGTCACCGCTTGCCGACGCGTTGCACTTCTGCCAATCTAATCCCATCGCCCGCCCTCGCACTCGGACCCACGGGAACGCCGAATGGACGCCGTCCAAAGTTTCTACACGAAGGAATGGTTCTTCGCGATCCCCATGACGCTGATGACGTTCATCGCCTTCGCGCTCGCCATCTGGCGCTGGTTGCTGAACATCAACAGCAACTCGAACCTCGATACGCTGCTCGCCGACGTGCAGGTGAACCTCCGGCAGAAAGGCCCCAAGGCCGCGCTGAACTTCTGCCGCGAAGAGAAAGGCCTGATTCCCAGCCAGCTTTACGTCGCGGGGTTGGAAGCCGCGGAACAGGGCGTCGCCGCCATGCGGCGCAGCATGGCCAGCGCCGTCGAATTGGAGATCTTGCCGCGGCTGAACTTCCTGCTCGCCCCGATCCTCGCCATCGCCAAGATCAGCACGATGGTCGGCCTGCTCGGCACCGTCATCTCGATGATCAACACGTTCAACAAGATTTCGTCAGACTCGGGCAACCCCGGCGGCGTCACCAGTTCGGCGGGTTCGATCGGCCTCGCGCTGTTCGCCACCGCCCTCGGATTGCTGACCGCGATCCCGCTCGTGTTTTGCCACGTGCTCTTCAAAGCGTGGATCGTGAAGTTCGAGACGAAAATGAAGGTCGCCAGCCAGAAGCTCATCACGCTGGTGCTTCACGTGAAGAACACCCCGGACGGCGATCCGGACGAGGACGAAGACGACGAGTTGGACGCCCCGAAGAAGCGCGGCGAGAAGGTGCGGTGAGTTCACCGACAGTGATAGCCGCAATACGAGCCGGACGGCACGGCGCGGAATTCAGGTTTGCGAAATCGGATTGGTCCGTCGCTCACGCGTCCGGCTCGCAATGCGGCAATCACTGTCGTCGCATTTGAAATGAGGCTCAGGCATGGCTTCGCGCGCGGAAAGTTTCGACGTCTTCTTGGTCGTCGGCGACACCGTCTACAAGGGCGTGCCGTACCACGTCGTGTGCGGCTGGGCCGAGCAAGGCCGCGCCACCGCGGACGATAAACTCCGACCCTCCGGCTCGACCGCGCCGTGGATGCGCCTCGGCGATCACCCGATGGTGTCGGACTTTCTGCCGCGCAAGCCGGCTACCGTAGCGGGGCTTCCAGTCGCAGGCGTCGCCGCGAGTTCGCATTACCCGGAAGAACCGGCGCACGCGATCGAAATGGATCGCTGGAAGAAGACACCCGAAGACGATGACGACGACGTGGACATGATCCCGCTCATCGACGTCAGCCTCGTGCTGCTGATCTTCTTCATGCTCACCACGGCCGTGTCGTCGGTCTCGCCGGTGCGGGTACCGGGGATGAAGAATGCCGGGAAACTGAGCAAGGATGCCGACGCGGTCTCGATCTACATCGACAAGCGGTCGGGCGACGAAGTGGTCTACAGCATCGGCATCGGCACCAGTCCCCCGACGAAGGAGAACAGCAATCTCCGCTCGGCCGGGGATCTCTCCGATCGGCTCGACTCGATACTCGGGACCGTCTCCCGCCCGCCGGAAGTGCGTATCGCGTGCCACGTGGAATTGCAGCGGGCTTACGTCAAGCAAGTGGCCCAAGATCTGGAACGCCGCCGGGTCAAAGGGACCATCGCCTTCTACGCCGCGGAAGTGAACGAGGTGAAGAAGTGACCCCTTCCCCGAATTGGCAAGTGCGGCACCTCGGCATGCCCGAAGGGCAATCACTCGAGAACGCGGAACGCGTGCTCGAAGGTCTGCGCGATGGAGACTGGGATCCGTCCGACGATCTGCGCGGGCCGGGGGAAATCGATTGGCGGCAGATCGAAGATCACCCGCACTTTGCGGACGCCGTCGCGGAGATGGGTCCGCCGCCGCCGGAACCGGTGGACGAATCCCGCCTCGACATGAACCCCATGATCGACGTGGCGCTCGTGCTGTTGATCTTCTTCATCCTGACCGCGACCTACACCTCGCTCCGGCGTTCGATCGAACTCCCCCCGGCCCCGACTGATGACGGCTCTGCGAAACAAGTCATCAAGAAGGAAGACATTCAAGATCGGGTCTTCCGAGTGAAGGTGAACGTCGACACGAACGGCGCGACCATCATTAAGATCGAAGATCGCACCGTCGGCTTGGAGAACATCGACGCCGAACTCAAAGACCACGTCCGCAATACGGGCCGGAAAGAAATGCACCTCACCGTCGCCGACGATGTGCCGTGGGGCACCGAGGCGAAGATCTACGATGCGGCCCGCGGAGCGGAGATCCACCAGATTTACTGGCCGAAGGGCAAGTGACCGCTCACACCAACTCCGCGAGCGCCGTCGGCCGGAAATCGACGACCTCGATTTCGACGCTGCGTCGCCCCTGCCACTCGTTCACCTTCGGGGTGAAGGCCAAGCAGCAATCGCCGCCGCCGGAGACGAGTTCCTCCAAGCGGTCGGCGAATCCGAAGGCGACGGCGCGCACGACCGATTGCCCCTGCCGGACGCGGAACGACAAGTGCCGCTCCCCTTGCCCGATCTTGCGCGGCTCGCCTTCGATCTTCAATCCGCTGGCCAAGAAGCGGGGGCGTGGGTTCTCCGCCCCGTAAGGTTCCAGCCGATCGATGTCCTTCATCAACCCGTAGGTCAGCGAGCCGAGCGGGATCTCCGCGTCGAGGCGCAACCGGGGTCGGGGCAACCCGTCCGGGAAGACGGCCATCACCGCGGCGCCGAAGCGTTCGCGCAGTTCGTCCAAGCGCGACTGCAGCACCCGAAATCCGGCGGCGGCGGCGTGGCCCCCGTGGCCGAGGAGTACGTCGTCGCAGGCCATTAGCGCTTCGTGCAACGGAAAGCCGACGACCGACCGCCCCGAGCCGGCGCTGGGCGCGTCGGCTTCTTTCAGCGCCACGATCAGCGTCGGCCGCGCGTAGAACTCGGCCAAGCGGCCGGCGACGATGCCGACCACGCCGGGGTGCCACTCGGTCGAGCCGAGCACGATGGCGGGCGTGGAATCGTATCCGCCGGCTTCGACCATTTCCTTCGCTTCGCGGACGATTCTCCGTTCGATGGTCTGCCGCTCGCCGTTCTGGCTTTCGAGGTACGTCGCGATTTCTTCCGCTTTCTTCGGCTTGGTCGTCGTCAGCAATTCGACCACGAACCCGGCGTAGCCGAGGCGCCCGGCGGCGTTGATGCGCGGGGCGAGCCGAAAGCTGACATCTTCGGCCCGCACCGCTTTGTCTTCGGTGAAGCCGGCCGCGTTCAACAACGCGCGAATGCCGATGGACGGCCGGGCGACCAATCGCTTCAACCCGTGCTTGACGATGACGCGGTTCTCGTCGCGCAGCGGCACTACGTCGGCGACTAAACCGAGGGCTGCCAAGCCGAGGAGATCGAGGAGAGCCTCGCGCAGTTCGGGCAGCACGCGGTCGCTGTTGCTGGCGCGCTGGGCGATGGCCCACGCCAATTTGAAGGCGACGCCGGCTCCCGACAGCCCCGCGAACGGGTACTTCGACCCTGGCAATCGCGGGTGGACGAGCACGTCGGCGGCCGGGAGTGCATCCTTCATCTCGTGGTGATCGGTGATGATCAACTCGATGCCAACCTCGCGGGCCACGAGCGCTTCGGCGACGCTGGTGATGCCGCAATCGACGGTGATGAGCAGTTGCTTCCCCTCCGCGGCGAGTTTCCGCACCGCTTCCGCGTTCAAGCCGTAGCCTTCGTCCAAGCGGTGCGGGACGTAGTACCCCACGTCCGCGCCGAGTTTCTGGAGCAGCACCATGAGGATCGATGTGCCCGTGGTCCCGTCGACGTCGTAGTCGCCGTAGACCACGATCGGGCGGCGGGCTTGCACCGCGGCCCAAATCCGCGTCGAAGCTTCGGGGACGCCCGGCAGGAGTTCGGGCGGGTGGAGGTCGGTCATCGGTGACGCGAGGAATTGCTTGGCCGACGCGGGTTCGCGGATGTTGCGATTCCAGAGCAACCGCGCCATCACGGGCGGTATTTGCGCGGCGGCGGCCAGGCGTCGCACGCCGTCGTCATCCTGGGGGTCGAGGTGCCAATCGCGGGGGGTGGGCGGCAAGCGATCCTCGGCCGTGGACTGAGGGTGGAAATTTCCGGGCGAACGGTGCGATCCGCAGATCGGGCGCGGGCCGCGCTCCCGGTGAAACCGCACGGGGAATCCTAAGAACGCGGCCGATTATTTGCAATCGCGCTCCGCGGCGCCCGCCCGGAAGCCGATGACCAAGAACAAGTCTTTCCCCGCGAAAGCACCGGTACGAGCGGAAGCGAGTGTCCTCCGCTACACCACGACCCGCCCCTTGGACTTTCGGAGGTTCACCCTGTGAATGCGACGTTCTTGATTCTCAGCACGGCGTGGATGGCCAGCGCGGAACCCGCGCCAGCCCACGTCCACCCCGCCCCGGCCCCCGTGGTCGTCGGCACCGCCGGTTGCGGCGGCTGCGGTGCGGCCCCCGCGATGGCGTGCGAAGATTCCTGCGGTCCGCGCATGGGGCTGTTCGCCCGCATCCGCGCGAAGTTGAGCTGCAAAAAGAGCTGCGAGCCGGCTTGTCCGGCCCCGTGCGCCCCGGCCCCCGTGGCCTGTGCTAAACCGTGTGCCCCCGCCTGCGGCACCCCGTTGATCAGCAAGCCGCTGTTCACCGGCAGCTGCGACACCGGCTGCGATCCGTGCGGCACCAAGATGGGCTTCTTCAGCCGCTTGAAAGGGAAGCTCTGCCAGAAAAAGTCGGACGATTGCTGCGCCGCGGCCCCGGCTTCGACCGGTTGCCACACCGGCCCGGCCATGGTCGCCCCGGGCGGCGCCGCCCCCCCGAAGGAAATGCCTGCCCCGCCGAAGGAAGAAGTGAAGCCAAAGACGACGACCCAAGCTCCGGACGCGCTCCGCATCCCGGAACTCGGCGGCACCGCCGGCAAGTACTAACCCGCTAGGGATGTCGCCCGACTTCCCTTCCCGCAGCCCGGACATCCCCGCGATGTCCGGGCTTCGTGCATTCCGCCGGAATCTTCCCCGAATTCGCGGCATTCGAACTGGCGTCCGCGCGGGGCCACTGTAGGATTGCAGCGGGGTTGCAAGGATGGGCCGCGCGGGGATGACCATGGCGAAGACCGCACTCGAAGTGACGGATCTGGCGAACAAGATCGCGCGGTTGGTCGAAGAGCGGGGATGGAACCAAGAAGATTTCGCCCGCATCTCGCAACTCAATCGGCACACCGTCCGCACCATTCTCAATTCGGATGCCAACCGCCGGCTCCGCAACGCCACCGTCAGCCAATGCGCCGAAGCGCTCGGGTTGACCGTGAACGAGCTCCGCACGCTCCCCCTCGAACGCCTGCTGCCCCGGATGCACGGCAAGCGGCCGGCCGACGAAGCCTTGCTGAAGATGCTCGCTGCCAATTCCACTTTGCCGGAACTCACCGCGTGGCTGGAACGCAACGAGGAGCGCTGCGCGGAGTTCAGCGAGGAAGAGGTCGAAGAACTCTTGAAGATGCAAGAGCCGGGCGGGGCGCTCGAACGGCTCGGGGTCGAGCAATGCGTCGAGATGCTCGAACGCCGCCGGCGGTTGCTCGCCCAAGTGCGCAGCATCGCCGGGACGGAGTACTTGGAAATGCTGGAGCAGGTCGTCGAGTTGGTGCAGCACAAATTGCAAGCCAACCGGGGGGACATGGGGCGGAGGCTGCGGGGGTGAGCACTTTTTCTCGGGAATGCATCGATCATTCCTACTTCGGTTTACGCCCGCACTTCAAGCAACGCGCGGTTCCTTTCAGGTAATGCAAACCGCAAGGTTCGCATTCGCACACGTCACCACCGACGGTTGTTTCGAGCCATTTCTCCGCAAATTCCACGGTGTATCCGGCTTTGACAAGATCTTCTTTCACCGTTTCTAAAGCCCATCCCTGCGACAGTCCAGCCATGCAATCATTGAAAAAATAATCTTCCCGAGAAGGAGGTTTCGCGGCAGTCGTATCCGAACTGAAAGTCGCGAGGCATTTGTCGCATTCGACGTATTCGGTTTTTGAACTGATCGGGAAGATCGGCACGAAAAACAAGACGAACCAAGACTGATTGGTCTTGCAGGTAAAGGGAACATCGTTTTCCCGGCATCGCTGGCAATGAAATCGCCCGGTCGAGCGACTTCTGATGACCGGCACGATCCCGTAAATAATAAACAATAGGCCTCCCTTCAGGCATTTCGAGTCACCCCGCGTTCGTGCCCACCGTCTTGAAGTCTTCCATCGCGCGGGCCACGGCGAGGGGCAGAACCTTCCGCAACCGGCGCCCGC
>JANOSQ010000515.1:0-3046 GCA_031415915.1 Fimbriiglobus sp.
CGACACTTTTTTGGACGCCCGACTCGACCGGAGCGACGTGCCGTCGATGCACCACAGATTTCAATCGATTTTGCCGTTCTGGTCCAACCGCTTGTGTAGGGCGTCCAAATGGAATCGGAGACGCCGCACTCGCGCCATGCCCGGAAGTAACCCTTCACCGTCTGGAACGGGCCAAAACGCTCCGGCCAATCCCGCCACAGCGCCCGGTCTAGAAAATCCACATCGAGCAGTAGAGCATCCCGCGGGTATCCCGAGCCGGACGGCCGGTCTTGCCGTCGGATACGTCGAACAGGGGCTGGAGGAGCTCCTACTCTTCGTTGTTCCGTTCGTGCCGCACCATCGTACGAACCCCCTTTGTCCGTACCCCGTTCGTTAACTAACGGCGGGTGGTAAAGCAAGGCCTAGTCTTTGAGTTGTCGCATCGCGCGGCGTTTGATGTCGCGGGTATTGGGCACTTCCGCGGTCTGGATGGCCGTGAGTGGCGCGATCATCTTTTCGAAGCTCTCCACGGTGATGCGCCACGGACCGCGTTCGATCCGCGCTGCGACCAATTTCTTGTGTTTGATCTTCATGCGAATGGTTTCGCGGGAGCAACCGGCTATCGCCGAGTGTTCGGCGGCAACTGTTTCTCCCCTTTAGCGACAATTAGAATTCCCTATCGGATCGGCTACGCATCGGGAGCGGGGGTGGCTTCCTTCGGTGCCCTCGCCGACTTCGCGGTTTCCAGACGGTAGCTGGCTACGTTCAACTCCACGATCACACTGTGGTGGACTAGCCGGTCGATAGCTGCGGCGGTCGTCATCGGGTCCTTGAAGATCTGGTTCCACTGCGAGAACGGCAGGTTGCTCGTCAAGAGCACGCTGCCGCGTTCGTAGCGTTCGGCCAGGAGCGTGAAGAGGACTTCCATCTCGTCGCGGCTCTGCTGCACATAGCCCAAGTCGTCGAGGATCAACGCTTCGAACCCGGCCAGGCGTTTGACGACTTTCTCCAGCTTCAAATCGCGTTTGGCCGCCAGGAGTTCCTGCACCAGGAGGCTGCACGAGGCGAAGTAGACCGAGCGGCCGCGTTGCACCAGTTGCTCGCCCAAGGCGCAGAGGGCGTGGGTCTTGCCCGAGCCGGGCTTGCCGAAGACCAGGACGTTCTCGCGTCGGTTGAGGAAGGTCCCGTCGCGCAGGCTCTGCATCTGCTGGGCGACCAGCTTCGGCACCCGCGACCACTGGAATCCGTCCCACGACTTGCCCGCCGGCAACCGCGACGCCCGGGCCAGGCGTTGGATCCGCCCCTGCGTCCGCGTTTCGACTTCCCGGGCCGCCAGGGCTTCCAAGTATTGCGGGTAGC
The DNA here is from genome assembly GCA_031415915.1 of Fimbriiglobus sp. GTDB lineage: Bacteria > Planctomycetota > Planctomycetia > Gemmatales > Gemmataceae > JALHQU01. The sequence continues at coordinate 1,339 of JANOSQ010000515.1, forward strand.
CCCACTCCTCCTGCGCCGCCCGCTCCGCCTGGTCCCGGTACTGGTCCCGGAACGCCGGCAGCTTCAACTCCTTCAAGTACTCGACTAGCCGGCTCGCCGGCGGGGTCTCCGTTCGCGTCTTCGCCATGGTTTTCCTCCGTGAAGTGCAAAAGGGCATCGAACTCCTTCAAATCCGGCGGTTCCACGACGACCTCCGTCGCGGCCGGAAGCTCCGAACTCTTCCGCGCCAGCGCGATCACAGCCGACGCCGACAAGGGGGTGCCGCCGGCTAACAGCACTCGCAGGGCGTCGTCGACGGCTCCTTCGCCGTCGCGGGCCGCGTGGTGCAGGATCGCCAAGTATTCCTTGGCCTGCCGGCGTTCGTCGTGGCACTCGCCGAAGCGGTCGTAGGCCAAACGGAAGCGTGTGGTCGGGAAGAGGTCGTCGCGGTAGGCGTAGTGGGCGAAGGCCCCCGGCTTGCGCACCAGCGAATCGATGACGTGCCGGTAGTGCACCGCGTGCTTGTCCCGGCCGACCAGACGCGGCAGCGTGTCGGCGAGTTTGTCCGCGTACCAGATTTCGACGCGGTCGGCGTAGAGCCGGGCCTCCACCCACTCGCCGATCAGCCGGCTGTGCACCGAGTAGACACTGCGGTGGATGTGGATCAGGCTCCCGGTGTCGACACGGCAACGCACCCTCCCGAAGCTGGTCTGACGCTCCTCGGGCAATTCCTTCAAAGCTGCGACCTCTTCGGCGAAACGATCCCGCCGGCCTTCGTTGCGGACCCCCACCACACCTCGCAGGAAGCTCGCGTACTCCTCGCGGCTGGCGAAGTCCCGGCCACCACGCAAGAGCAACGCCTGGTCGACGGCGGTCTTGAAGTGGTGGTGCGACGATTCGGCGTCGCCGTTCTCGTGCGCCTGACGGGCGTTGATCCGCTGCCCCGCCAAGCTGTAGTGATCCAAGAGATCGCGGTAGCGGGTGCGGAATTCCCGCGTCGCCGACAGGTTGTTCACCGCCGCGCTGAGGCTGTCGCTGCGGTGCTTCCGGGGCACGCCCCCGAGTTCCCACAAGGCGTTCTGCAACCCCTCCGAGAGTGCCTCGAACGACTCCGACGCGCACACCGTCACCGATTCCCAATTCGAGTACGTCCGCACGAAGTGGTAGACGAGATGGTCGAACGGCCGCCGCGCCACCGTGACGCCGAGCGAGTTCATGCGGGTGAAGTCGGACGCGGCCAAGTCGCCGGCTTCGTGGATCTGCCGGAAGATCGCGAGCTGGCCCGGACCGTGGGCGGCCCGCCACTGCCGCACCCGACGCTCGAACGTGCGGCGGTGCGAATCGAGGAACACGCCGGGGTGTTGGCCGCGGAGCCAGTCGAAGAGCGTCTTGGCCGTGAGCTTCGGCTCCGCCCGCAGTTGAACTTCCACCTCCGCCCAGACGGCTGCGAAGGGGTCGATGCGGGTGCGGTACGTCCGCGGCACCTGCTTGCGGACGCTCGGCAACGCCTCGTGATCGCGGTAATGGCGAGCTGTCTTGTCGGACATCCCTGTCCCCCGGGCCGCATGGGCCAATGGAGTTCCTCGGTCGAGAAATCGCCGCAGCTTGCGGACTTGGCCATCCGTGACCATCGAAGATCTCCCTGTGCGTGGGAGTCGCCTATGGCCTCATACATCTCGGACGGGAATTCTAATTGTCGGCGGAAAGGAATTCTAATTGCCGCTCTACA
>JANOSQ010000516.1:0-4339 GCA_031415915.1 Fimbriiglobus sp.
CTGACGGCTACACCGGCTACTACCCGGTGCACGGTTCAGGGATCGGATGCGCAGCAGTTCAGCTATTGGACCCGCGTGCGGCAGAAGTTCGTAGAGGCACCAGATCACGCCGGCCCAGGGCGAGCGAGGCCTTGACCTACATCAGCACGCTCTTCTCAGTCGAAATGGAGATCGCCGAGGGGAAGTTCGCGGGTGCGCCGCGGTGTCACAGTGGAAGACGAGAGCCGGGCGGGTCTTGGAGCGGTTCAGCGGCGGGCTGGAAGGTGAGGATCGGACGGGTTGCCCAAAAACCCCTTCGGCAAGCGGTGTTGCCCGGAAGCAGCGGCCGACGCTCGGCCTCTACGTAAGGACGCCCGCATCACCTTCTACAACAAGGTTACAGGACGCGCTGTGCGGCCCCCGGCGATCCGAAGAAGAAATTGGCTCTTTGTAGCGGGCGATGGAGGGCTACGGACCGCAGCCATACCCTTGATTTGATCCCCGCCAAACGTGGGAGGTTGGCCCTCATGTTTCTGAAGGGGACGACCGAAATGACGGATGACACCCATGACACCTCAAAATCATACAAACCAATGTTTAGCTTCAGAGCCAAGTACATTGCTTGTGAAGTGTCATAGCTGTCATCCGTCATCAGATTGGAGTTCGAGTCCGGACCGCATTATCCTTTCATCACTCGCCGCCGTACTCGATCAAGTCGCCGGTTTCACCTTGTAGATCAGCGTCTTTGTCGATGCGTTCGTCGCAGCATTTTCGCCCGTCCAGAGATACCCTCTTTGTTGAGCAGTGTGCTTCTTCTGAATGCGGTCGGACAAATGTTGGGCCACGACTCCCGCGACTTGCGCACCCGTTTGAATCTGTGGGTACAATTGCCTCATCCACACCAGCATCAGTGGCGAGGGGATAAATACTTTGGCAGAGTCTGGGTTGATGTTTCCGGCGTACGCTCGGATGCACGCTTCGACATGCAGCGTGTAGTCGACGGTCGCGTGGCCGTCTTCGTCGATCGCTCTCCGTCGCTTCTCCAGGAGCGCAATGACCTTGTCAGGATCGGGTAGCCGCCCCAAGATCTCGAGGCACCAGAGTTCCCAGCGGCCGTACTTCTTTATCGGCTTCAGCTTCCGAGTGAGGTGCCAATGAATATCTTGGATGATTTTCTCCCGATGGTTCTTGATGAGCGCGACGGTCTTGTTGTACCAAGCTCCACTCCTCACCGGTTGCTTCAGCTTGATGACGACAGATCGCTCGGCCATATCTTTCGAATAACTGGCTCCGTTCACAGTTACCGAGAACGTGATGTAGTTCGGACGGCTTGCATGTCCGTAGTGAAGGCGATGTCCGTTGATGACCGTGCAAGTGACCAACGACTCGACGAATTCGCTCGAAAAGCGAAACGTCTTGAGGTTGTCGATTAGCGCGACACGGATCTTCGCGGCGGAAGGTGTCAGCAGTACGGCCATGGTTCGGTCCATCGCCCCATTGGGTCGGATGGCGATTGTCCCCCCGACGAGCATCGAGCAAATCTCGATAAATGTCGTTTTACCCGCACCTCGACCCTTGTTGGAATCTCCGGAGGTATCCGAAGTGATCGTGAACACGGGCCTCTTCCCTCCGGGCCCACCCCAGAAAAGTGTGAGGATGAAGGCCTTCAGCAAGACCCGATCCGTGTCGGATTCGGGACTGAAGCAATCAACCAACTTGTCGAGCATGCCCGTGTTCGACTTCGCCGGCTTCGGCGTCAAGTAAAGCACTTTGGGCAGTTGAGGAAAATGCGGTGCGTCCGTCGCCCAATCGTACTTGGGCACGTGATGTTTGAGTCCAGCGAAAAACTCCTCTTTTGTGATGCCATCTCGGCGCCAGTCGAAGTCGAAGAAATCGTTCAACCGAGCGAAGAGCTCGGCGGGGGTTTTGATCAGCTCCACCGAGCCGTCGCGGAACCAAAACAGCTGATCCGAGACAACTACAAGGGCCCCACCGGTAATCTCCTGAACAAATTCCGTCATCTCTGCGATGCTCAGGTCTAGATCGTTGGACTTGTTACTCAATTTGCGACGCTTCTTCACACTCATTCTTGCACTTCCTTCAGACGTAACCCCATGTGCCAATGATCTGACACGATCTGCGCGCGGACATCTTTGAAATCCCTGGGCGGGAGTGCCCATGAGATTGGTCGGTACAGTAGTTTCGAGAGCGAAATGGCTAGATCTCGCGCGGCAGTTTCACCGATGCCTTTCCCATCAATCGGATCGTCGTTATCTCCGATGATCACGATGTCGCCTGTTGATAACCTTTTGAGGTAACGGGTCAACCACAGCATTGCCAACTTGGATGGCCTAGCGGCTGGTCGCCCGATGGCTCGCAAACCCAAGCCCAAGAGGGCGAGGGTATCGGTTCCGCCTTCGGCGACGTAAAGGGGACCTCTATCGGTCGGTTGTTCGAAGGGGATCGTAAGTCCCCGTTTTCCTCCTTTGGCGAACGTTCGTTCGCCGTTACGAGCTCGGTAGCAAACGCCCACAGCTCTTCGATGGTCGTCGCGCTCGGGAAACACCGCCCGATCACCGTCGACTCCGATGTGCAATCGATCCAATGCCTCGACAGGGAGTTGCAGGTCGGCGGCCAAGAGGGCCAACTCCTTTTCTGAGTTTTTGCGGGACTGTCGAATGATCTCACGGAACCGACCGTGATTGATCACGGGTTCGTCGACCGAATCGATGGGCTCTTCTGCTGCTTCTCTTGTTTGCAGGGTTCTGCGCTTATTGAACAGTTTCGCGTAGTCGTTTGGATACAGGTGGCTGAAATCAAGATCTACCGCAGCCAAAACCTCCTCTGTAGAGCATCCTGCGTGGCAATGGAGTAGGATTTTGCCGTCTGATAATTCGGTAACCGACAGTGATGGATTCGTATCCCGATGGGCGGGGCAACAGGCTGCTACATTCGGTCGGTATCCTCGCAAGTTGGTCAAGCGCTTCGTCAAGATGTCGAAGGGCAAATCTTCCCTCTGAATTGAGGAATCGTCATCGATGATCGTGGGACGATGACGTCCCGCTCTCGCAGGTGCTGAAGGTTTACTGGACTTCACGGCCTCGCCTCTTATCTTCTTCTTCTTTCCATCCGACGAGGTTTGATCAGTTTTCTTTGCCAAATCCAGATTCCTCTTCCCAAGGTCATTTTTTCGTAGATGATCATGAGCAGGTTTCCCCTTGCTCCGAATTACTCGACTTGCGGTGACTCTTTCTACTCACCTGCCAAGTGGTGCCTCTCTCCCCTTTCTTTGTAAATGAAGGCTCGGTGTGTAGTTCGTGTGCCGTCCTCAATAGATGGGAGGGTAACTCGGGAGTACCTTCTATGCACCCCGCCGTTCCAAATCCCTTTCGGCCTGTTCACTGGCTGCTCGACGCCGAGTCTGTTCCCGACGCACTTCGTGGGGAGATACTTCGCAGTTCGTTCCTGAGCTCGTTAACGAATCGAAAAAAGCGCCGAGTGCAGCAGGTGAAACCATCCAGCGGGCGCCGACACGGATCGCTGCGAGCTTGATTCGATGCCCACCCCGTGATGGACAGCCATTCAAAATCCACCGTGTAACTGTCGAGGGATTCACTCTGGCATTACCACGAGCACCTGGTATTCGGCTGCAAACTTCTGAAATCGTCAACAGATCCGTACAGACTTCCTTAGTACTTGGGTTTTCTACCGACCGGGCCGTCGTTCCGTCTTTCACAATTTCACCACTTTCACGCATACATGTTCGTCACTGAAGACGATGTGTACACCAACTTCACCAAACCAGTCGCGAGCTTTGGGCTTCGCACATTTCGACCTTGTTTTGCTTCTCTACTCTCTACCTGCAAACAAAAGGCAAACCAAAAACTGGACTCATTGTCTCGCAGCGTTCTCCTAGGGAATGTTTGTCGGGAGCGGTCTACTTTGCCCTCTACCTAGAGAGCCTTTCGTCGGAATTCGACGCCACCAATAACGAAGATGGGCAGAGAACCCCTAGGATTCTCTGCCCATCGATGCTTTGGTTTTTTTTTTATGCCGTCGGATTCCGTTCCGACGGCGAGTTCTGGTTAGATTCCCATCTATGATCTTTCCAAGCGTCTTCACTGGTCGTGTGGGCGATCCATCTTGTCCGCTCGTCCTCTCCTAGTGTTTGCGTTTGCGTCAGAAAGGTTCCGCCATGCTTTCGAACCGCGTACTGTTGAATCGGCGCAGCGAAGTTGCTCCGCCCATTCAGCTGAAGTCCAATCTTGTGCGCTGCAGTTTCCTTGCAAAACTTTTAGCATCTGGCCGTTGATGTCCTTACCTTTAGTGCCCCTCCTCTTTTTGGAGGATGGGGCTGATG
>JANOSQ010000517.1:0-8146 GCA_031415915.1 Fimbriiglobus sp.
CGGCGTGAATCAAGCCGGCAACGCCGATCCCGGCCTGTTCACCTTGCCCGGTCAACCCCCGGCGAAGGAGCAGGAGCAAGTTTGCCGCTCGCAGGTCATCGCCCAAGACGAAGAAGGCGTGTGGGTTCTGCTGGGCAACCAACTCGTGCGGCTGAAGGTCGCCATCGACGGGGCGAAAGGCTACCGGCTGGAACCGCGCGGCGACGCCCGCAAACTCGGCGAGCCCCTGGCCCGTTCGCAAGTCCGCCCCGCGTTGAATCGGGCCTTCGTCACCTACCGACCGAGCAGCGGCGGCGCCGTGCGGATGATGGCTTTCGACCTCGAATCCGGAACCGTGGCGTGGGAGCGGCAACTCGGAGCCACCGCGGTTCACTCGCCGATTCCGCTGCCGAACAAAGAGTATCTCATCGTCGACGGGTTCGCCGGCGCCTACCGGGTGCGCAACGATTTGCAGATGGAGGCCGTCACCCCCCCCGCGGACGGTGCGACCGCTCCCGCCCGGGTCGTCATCTCCGCCGATGGCAAAGACGTCTGGACGATGCGGCTCGAATCGGGGAGCGACGGCGCGAAGCTGAAGTTGCAAAAGTTCACCGACGGGAGAAGCGTCGGTGTCACCGCGGTGTCACTGCTCGATCAACCCGCCGGGGAGCCGATCGCCTTCGGCCCGCGTTTGCTCTTCCCGCTCGCCAACGGGTACGTCTACCGAATCGACATCGCCGACAAGGAACTGAAAAAAGGGAGCGTCTGGCGCGGGGCGACGATCCGCGGCGCTTCGACTTGCTTCTTGTCGGCCGCCGGGCCGGACGCTTACCTCGCCTCGGACGGCCACGCGGAAGTGAGCCTTTACACGTGGCTGTACGACAAGGAAGAAGCGGCCCGATCCGCCGGGCCGTGGGACGCGCGCGGTAAAATCTCGCTGCCGGCCGCCCTGATCGATGCCGGGGAAACGAAGCTGCTCGCGACCGGGAACGATGCCGGTGGCATCTGCCTGTTCGACCGCACCCAGTTGCTCCGCGAGCCGATCCGCACGTGGAAGGGAAACCCGAAAGGGCCGATTCCCGAAGGCGCGGCGACGCAGCGATTCACCGTGATCGACGGCGCCCGCTTGGTTTACTCGGTGAAGAAAGAATCGCTGGTCTGCTTGAACCCCGCGGCCGAGGAGCCGGAGTGGGTCGTCCGCCCGCCGGTGCCGGACTGCGGCGAAATCCTCGGTTGGTTGAGCGAAGCGGATCGGCTGCTAGTTTCGTATCAATCCGGATTGGTTCAAGCGTACGGCGCGAAGACGGGCAATCCGTTCGAAGAAACGAATTCGGATCGCCCCACCTCGGAGGCGGCGGCGATCCGTTTCGGTGCCGGTCAACTGCTCCAAGCCAATTCGAACGGCACCGTCGGAGTGACCGAGATCATCCCGATCCCGGGAGCGAAGTGACTCTGGTCTACGTTGGAGTTCAACCTCGAGGTTGTTCTTCGTCGGGCGAGTCTTCGAGGCCCGACGCGCCGAGCACAGGAGTCGGCCCTCGAAGACTCGGCCCGACCTTCGCTTGGATCCAAGACAACCTCAAGGTTGAACTCCAACGAAGAAGCGACGCCATTATCGCACGCCCGCTTGGTGAATCTGCGGTTGCTGCGGGATGACCGCGGGCGGTTGCAGCGGGGCGTCGAGTTCCGCGAGCAGATCGGCCGCGGGTTCGTGTTTCGGGTCGAGCCGCAGGGCCGTCTCCAGTTGCTGCCGGCCTTCGACGAGCCGATCCGTATCGATCAGCACCCGTCCCAAGAAGTAGCGGGCTTCCGGTTCCGCCATCACCCGCATCAACGTTTCAAAGGCCGTGTCCCATTGGCCCGCGCGGGCGGCGCAGTAACCGAGCGTCTTGTGGTACGTCCGGTTCTCCGGGTCGATGTTGATCGCGACTCTGCAAGCGTCGCAGGCCGCCGTCCAGTCCTCGGCCTTCGCGTACATGCTCGCCATCTTGAACGCGAGTTCGTGGTTCTTCGGGCTTTGCCGCAGGGCTTCGGTGTAGATTTGCGCGGCGCGCTCGCGGTCGCCGATCTTCGAGTAGAGCTTCGCCAGACCAGCCAAGGCCGGCGTGCATTTGGGATCTTGCTTGAGGGCTTTCTGATACTTTTGGCGGGCCGAATCGAGCAGCGCATCGCGTTCGACCGCGGACTTGCCTTCGACGAATGCGGCTTCGACTTCCGTATCGGCGAAGGCCGCTTCGGTTTCGGGTTTCAGCGGTTGGCCCGGCTTCCCGCGCGGCGCCCGCTCCACGACTTCTTCTTTGGGCGGGCCGAATTTCTGCGTGCTGGCTTTGCTCATCCAGCCTGCGCGCTCGCCCGGTTTCGGCAACGTCGCATCGGGCAGGGGTTGATCCTTGGTCGTGCGGCAACCGGTGGCCCCCACCGCGAGTCCCGCCACCAGCACCAATTGAAGCAGGCGCCCGTCCATGGGTCATCCTCCGAGATGTTCGATCACTTGAATTCCGCGATGAAGCTCGCCGAAGCTTCGACCATCAGGTCGCGCGTCAAATGCACGGGTTGCCGTCTGTATCGGCAGATGGACTGAACCGTTTCCAATAAATCCCGACAATCACTGGCGCGGGGCGTCCGGCCGCGATTGTAATACCGCTCGAACAAATACTCCACGGCCTCGGCGTTGTAGTTCATGTCGAGCCGTTTGCAGACCGACCCGAAGATCTTGTCGTACACGTCGCGCGTCGGCGCGGTGATGCAGACCTTGTGGCGAATCCGCCGCAGGAACGCGTCGTCCACCAAGTCTTTGGGGTCGAGGTTCGTGCTGAAGATGATGAGCTGCTCGAAGGGGACTTGGAACTTCTTCCCGTTGGAGACGGTGAGGAAGTCGTGACGGTCTTCGAGCGGGAGAATCCAGCGGTTCAGCAACTCCTTGGGGCTGACGATCTGCCGGCCGAAGTCGTCGATGAGGAAGACGCCGCCGTTCGCTTTGAAGTGAATCGGCGCCTGGTAGAAGTTCGCTTCCGCGTTGAAGCGCAGGTCGAGCATGTTCAGCGTGAGTTCCCCGCCGACGACGATGACCGGCCGGCGGATCTTCACCCAGCGGGCATCGTGCGTGCCGTCGCTGAGCATCCGGCGGACGACGGCGTCCCCTTCGTCGCCGAACTCGCTCGGGGTATCGTCGATGGTGTGCAGAGACGGATCGAACACCGTGACGACGTTGCCGTCCGCGAGGAAGGCGTACGGGATGTAGATCGAGCCGCCGACGGAGTTCATGTACTCGCCGATGGCGCGGGCGATAGCCGTTTTGCCGTTGCCGGGCGGGCCGTAGATGAACACCGATCGCCCGCTGATGATCGCCGGACCGATGGCGTTGAACAAATCGTCTTTGATGACCAAGTGCCGGAAGGGCGCGCGGAGCACTTCCGGATAGCAGCTCAGGCCGGTGACCGTTTGGCGGTAGCATTGTTCGACGTAGTCTTCGAGCGGCACCGGGGCCGGGCCGACGTAGGCGCACTGCTTCATGACATCTTGGGCGTGGGCGCGGCCGCGGTCGGTCAGACTGTAGCGGTAGCTCACTTCGCCGACGAGGTCGCCTCCGTCCACTTGGATGTGCTTCTCCGCCTTCAAATGCTTGAGCGGATCGCGGATGATTTTGAACGGCAAGCAGAGAACCTGGGCGAGATCGCGCCCGACTTGCGGCCCGCGGGCGTAGATGGTGCGGATCAGCATGTCGCAGAGGAACGCGGAGGACAGCCCCGATTCCTTGAGCGACTCCGGGGTGATCGGCGCTTCGGGGGCCGGGTTGGTGTCCCAATCGACCACGGGGCGAGACAGCACAGCCATGAGGGAACCCACAAACGAGGGAGCGATCGCGTTAACCCTAGTTCACAGATGGGGGATGTGCGGAGGGGAAATGGTTCATCCGTCCAAGCCGAGCGCCAATACGCGAGCCGGCCCCGTCAGGGGTCGGAGTTCCACATGTCGAACTCCGACTCCTGACGGGGCCGGCTCGACATTCTTGCGGCTTCGCTTATCGTTTCCGCCCGCGGGTGATCACGAAGATCCCCACGGCCCCGGCGATGAGGACGCCGACCACGATGGTGTTCTGCTTCCCGAACGACGTTTTCCAATGCTCGGTGAACCCGGCGTAGTAGCCGGATGCGGACGCGGTGCCGGCCATCAGCAGGACGAGCGACAGAACGAGGGTGCGGATCATGGTGGTCCTCCGGACAAACGAAAAAACGGAGTGCCCGCGCACTCCGCCGAAGTCGCCGACTTCGCCAGCGGGTTAACGCGGGGTGTTGCTGCCGCCCGTGGTTCCACCCGCGGCCGGGGTGCCGGGGGCTGCGCCGCCACCGGCCCCGCTTTGCGCCGCACCGCCGCCGGTGCCGCCGGCCGAGCTACCGTACTGCGTGGCCAAGCCGCGGAAGGCGTTCGTCGGGCCTTGCGCCGGCATCGCCGGATCGACGGCGTCGTGGGCTCGCACGTCGTAGTGCATCATCTGGCCGTTCGGCTGGGCGGTCAGGTACGCCAGCACTGCTTGGCAGCGTTTGGCGTCGAGGTCCGTCCGGGCGTTCACGAGCTTCTGCGGGTTGGCCGGATCGTACGCCAAATCGCGGGCCGTTTGGATCCAAACTTTGCTCGCCGGCTCGGGGAGCCGGCGGGCGATGTAGTCGATCTTCTTCAAGCCGGCCGAGTTCAGGCTGTCCTTGCCGGCGTCGAAGTGGTGGTTCCACAGCGTCACGTCGAGGTTGTTGGCGTTGTTGGCCATGGCGTCGAAGGGCTGGATCACGTTGTCGCGGGCGCTGGCCATGTAGCGCTCTTGCTGGCACGGATCGACGATATTGCTGTAGCGGGCCTGCACGCCGGGGCCGTGGCAACCGAGGGAGACCGCGCCGCCCACGACCAAGGCCGCGATCGACGCGGCGCGAACGAACTTCTTCATCGCACTTCCTCCATGAGTTAGGCGGGGCATCCTGCCCGCGATTCGAATCAACCCATCTTCGACAGCAAGTTCTTCTGGATGAGGATGGCCGCGGGGCCGACCAGCACCACGAAGATCGCCGGGAAGATAAACAGCACGAGCGGGAAGATCAGCTTCACGGCCGTCTTCGCCGCCTTTTCCTCGGCGATTTGCCGGCGGCGCGTCCGCATCGCGTCCGATTGCACCCGGAGGGCTTGCGCGATGCTCGCCCCGAACCGGTCGGCCTGGATGAGAATCGCCGCGAGGCTCTTCACGTCGTCCACGCCGGTCCGCACCCCGAGGTCGTGTAGCACTTCCCGGCGCGGGCGGCCCATTTGCAGTTGCAGGTTCGCCAGCGACAGTTCTTCGCAGATCGTCTTGGCGTGGTCTTTCATTTCGTCGGTGACCTTCCGCAGCCCCGCGTCCAGCCCGAGGCCGGATTCCACGCACACGACCAACAGGTCGAGGGCGTCGGGCAGCGTCAAGAAGATCTGCTGCTGGCGATCGTTCACGAGCAGCTTCAAGGCAATCATCGGCAAATAGAACCCAACACACCCAGCCAATCCGATTTTCCACATCGCAGCCAGTGTGAAACCTTGCGCGACTAGACAGATTAGGATGGCTGGGAGGAGGAATCCGACTAGGCAAGCTAGCCGCAAGCCTTGGTAGACCATCGGGGCGGCCTCGCTCCGGAAGCCGGCGTTCGCCAACTTGACCTTCAGCGAGTTCTTTTCCAAATCCGACTGGGGCTGCATCGACGCGCCCAAGCTCGAGAAGGCATCCTTGAGGCCCGAGAAGCGCTGCCGCGATTCTATCTCCGGGAGTTCCAAATCGACGAGCGAGCGCGGTCGGCCGATCCGGTCGAGCCGTTGCTCGGCTTGGCTGTTGCGGTTCGAGATCAGTTGCAGGAGCCAGAAGGTTCCGATCATGATCGCGGCGAAGACGAAAATCGGGGCCAGCTCTTCCGCGGATAAGAACGCGAACAGTTCCACGGGTGGGTCTCCAAGGGTGCGTGAGGTGGTGTCCGGATGGCATAGGCGAGCCGCCCCTGTCGAGGGGCGGGTGAACAATCAAACTTTGATGTCGATGATCTTCTTGATCGCATAGGTGCCGACGAGCATGAGGACGATGGCCCCGATGGACATCTTGATCCCGAGCGGATCCTTCCAGAGGGCTTCGATGTAGTCGGGCTTCATCCAGAGCATGAGCAAGAACAGGCCGATGGGCAGGGCCACGAGCACGATGCCCGACAAGCGGCCTTCCGCGGTCAGGGCCTTCACTTGGCCGAGGATCTTGATGCGTTCGCGGATCACGTAGCCGATGCGGTCCAAGATTTCCGCGAGGTCGCCCCCGGTTTGCCGCTGAATGGCCACGCTGGTGATGAAGAACTTGAGGTCGAGGTTCGGGACGCGTTCGCACATCCCTTTCAAAGCTTCGTCGAGCGTGATGCCGAGGTTCTGCTCCTCGTACACCCGGCCGAACTCTTTCGAGACGGGCATGGGCATTTCTTCCGCGACGACGTGCAACCCGGCGGCGAGCGAGTGCCCGGCCCGGAGCGCCCGGGCGACGAGTTCCATCGCCTCGGGCAGTTGGTTCGCGAACTTATTCAGCCGGTTCTTGCGTTTCCAGAAGAGCCAGAGGAACGGCGCCGACAGGCACATCAAGGCGATGATCGGGGCGACGTAGATGTTGACCATCCAAGCGGTGGCCACGCCGCCGACGAACGCGGCCGCGAGGCCGACGCCGACCAAGGCGCTGGGCTTCACACTCGCGTCCGCCTGCTCGATCATCTTCTGGAGGTTCAGCGCCTTCGGCGTGAACTTGTCGATGAGGTTCTTCTTGTCCACTTCCTGGAGGGCCTGCTTCAACAGCAAGTCGGCCGAGGAATCCTTGAGGTTTTTGCGGCCCACGAGCACGTCGAGGCGAACCGACGCCCGGCCTTCTTTGGAACCGCTCAGGGCGAAGGCGATCGCGAGGATCATCCCCACGACCAGCCCGCCTACGATCAAAGCCATTACGAGAGGACTCATGGTGCACGACTCGAAGGTGTGGGGTTAATATCGATGACTCAGTCGCGGGCCAAAACTCGTTCGGTGAACATGTTCGATGGGAGTTTGATCCCCTTTTGCTCCAGCCGCGGCACGAAGGTCGGGCGGACGCCCGTCGCTTCGAATTGCCCGAAGGCCCGCCCGTTTTGATCGACGCCGATTTGTCGGAAGCGGAAGATTTCCTGCATGATGATGATGTCCTGCTCCATGTTCAGCACCTCCGTGATGCTGCACATTTTCCGAGGGCCGCCCTGCATGCGGTTCACTTGGATGATGAGGTCCACGGCGGAAGCGATCTGCTGCCGCATGGCTTTGATGGGCAACTCCGTGCCGCCCATCATGATCATCGTCTCCAAGCGGGCGAGCCCGTCGCGCGGGGTGTTCGCGTGCAGCGTCGTCATGCTCCCGGCGTGGCCGGTGTTCATGGCTTGCAGCATGTCGAGGGCCTCGGCCCCCCGGCATTCGCCGACGATGATCCGGTCGGGCCGCATCCGCAACGCGTTCTTCACCAAGTCCCGGCAGCTCACGGTGCCTTTGCCTTCGATGTTCGCCGGCCGAGTTTCGAGCCGGACGACGTGATCTTGTTGCAACTGGAGTTCGGCGGCGTCTTCGATGGTCACCAAGCGCTCGTCGCCGGGGATGAACGCGGAGAGCGTGTTCAGCAGCGTCGTTTTGCCGGAGCCGGTCCCGCCGGAGATCAGCACGTTCATCCGCGCTTTGATGGCCCCTTCCAAGAGCATCGCCATCTCGGGCGTGAAGGCCTTGTAGTTGAGCAAGTCTTCGAGTTTCAGCGGCGTCGCCCCGAAGCGGCGGATGCTCAGCGAGGCACCGTCCAAGGCGATCGGCCCGATGACGGCATTCACGCGGGAACCGTCCGGCAGACGGGCGTCGCAGAGCGGGCTGGTTTCGTCCACGCGCCGGCCGACCTTCGAGACAATGCGGTCGATGATCTGGAGCAAGTGGTCGTTATCGCGGAAGACGACTTCGGAGCGTTCGATCTTCCCGCGGCGTTCGACGTAGATTCTCTTCGGCCCGTTCACCATGATTTCGCTGACGGTCGGATCCTTCAGCAGCGGTTCGAGCGGGCCGAAGCCGAGCGTCTCGTCGAGGATTTCCTCGATGAGCTTCTCGCGCTCGATCCGGTTGAGCAGCGGGTTCTCGGTGT
>JANOSQ010000518.1:0-13736 GCA_031415915.1 Fimbriiglobus sp.
GACCCCGTCGAGGGTCACCTTGACCGCGTCGCGGGTTGTCACGGCGCGAAACTCAATTTGATATACGGCGTGTCCGAAGTGGTAGCGGACTTCGAACTTCGTCCAAGTCGCGGGGACGCACGGGTGAAACGCGAGCGTCGAACCCGAGCGCCGGATTCCGAGGATGTCGTCGAGTCCGACGCGGTAGAGCCACGCCGAGGAGCCGGTGTACCAAGTCCACCCCGCCCGGCCGACGTGGGGGGCGCCCGAGTAGACATCGCCGGCGAGCACATACGGCTCCCCCCGATACTGATCGGGCCTCGACGCCACCGGGTTGATCTGGGCGAACGCCGCGTGCGCCGCGTCCCCTCGGCCGAGCATCGCCAACGCTTTCACGACCCACGCCGCGGCGTGGGTGTACTGGCCGCCGTTCTCGCGGACACCGGGGACGTAACCCTTGATGTACCCCGGCCGCTGGGGGCCGTCGTCGAAGGGCGGGGTGAAGAGCAGCACGAGGCGCTCCGCGGGCCGCAGCAAGTGTTCGAGAACCGAATCCATGGCCCGCTCGGCCCGGACGGGATCGCCGCGACCGGAGATCACGGCCCACGTTTGGGCCAGCGAGTCGATCCGGCACTCCGTGTTCGCCGCGGAACCGAGCGGAGAGCCATCGTCGAAGTAGGCCCGCCGGTACCAGTCGCCGTCCCAAGCGTGGGTTTCCACCGATTCCCGCAGCCGGCCCGCATTGGCTCGCCAAGCTTGCGCATCCACGGGTTGACCGTGGCGATCCGCGAGAATCGCGAACTTTTCCAGCACCGCGATTTGGAACCACGCGACCCAGACGCTTTCGCCACGCCCTTCGGAGCCGACGGTGTTCATCCCGTCGTTCCAGTCGCCGGTGCCCATGAGCGGTAGCCCGTGGGCGCCGAGTTTCCACCCGTTGGCGATGGCCCGCCGGCAGTGTTCATAGAGAGTCCCGGCTTGTTCCGAAGCGCGCGGGACGCCATAAACTTCGTCCTGCTCGGGGGCGAGAAGCGGCGCCTCGAGGAATGGGAGGTTCGCGTTCAAGATTTCGTCGTCACCGGTGATGGCGATGTATTCCGCCACGGTGTACGGCAACCAGAGGAAGTCGTCCGAGAAGCGCGTCCGCACCCCGTTCCCGGCGGGTTCGTGCCACCAATGCTGAACGTCCCCTTCGAGGAACTGCCGCTTCGCGGCCCGCAAAATGTGGGCCTTGGCTTCGCTCGGAACCGCGTGAATGAGGGCGCACACGTCCTGCAATTGGTCGCGGAACCCGTAAGCCCCGCCGGACTGGTAAAACGCGGAGCGGCCCCACAGACGGCAGGAGAGTGTCTGGTAAACGAGCCAGCGGTTCATCATCAAGTCGAACGCCCGATCGGGCGTCTCGACCTGAACGCGGTTGCAAATCCCATCCCACTGGGTCACGACATCAATCAGCGCCGCATCGGCGCTGTCCGGCGTCCGGTAGGTTCGAATCAGCCTGCGAACGGCGGTCGTATCGGCGCCTTGGCCCAAGAGGAACACGATGGTCCGCTCCTCGCCGGGCGAGAGCGTGATACTCCCGCGGATCGCCGCGCAGGCGTCGAGGCCCGGCCCGACGAACCCGGAGAGCGCGGCCCGCGCGAACGAACCGGGCGCGGCGGTGCTCCCGTTGCGGCCTAGGAATTCGGTGCGGTCGCCGGTCATGGTGCGCGGCCGCAGATCCGAATCGGCGAATGCGATGTGCGCGGGGAAATCGGGGTGGAACGGATTGCGCGCGCAGAGCGCCCCCGTCTCGGTGTCCAGTTCGGTGACGATGTGCGACGCCGTGGCTTCGCGGTACGACCCGAGAACCCACTCGGCGTAGTAGACCACTTCGAGCCGGCGGACGGCCGACCCCGTGTTGCGCAGCTTGAGCAGGGAAATCTTCACGGGATCCGCAACGGGTACGAACACCGTCAACTCGCTTTCGATGCCTTCGACCTCGCGCTCGAACACCGAGTACCCCTGCCCGTGGCGAACCGTGACCCCCTGCCCCGTTCGCACGGGCAGCGGCGTCGGGTTCCACACGGTCCGCGATTCTTCGTCGTGCAAGTAGATCGCGTCGCCGGGGGGGTCGGAAACGGGATCGTTGCTCCACGGGGTCAGCCGGTTCGACTGGCTGTTGCCGGCCCACGCGTATCCCCCGCCGGAATCGGTGATGAGGAAGCCGCCCGCGGGGTTGGCGATGACGTTCGACCACGGGGTGGGCGGCGGGCGTTCCGGCCGGATGACGAACTCCAAGCCGTCGGCCGAGAACCCCCCGTAGCCGCCGTCGAATTGCAGCGGGGACGAAACGGAATACTGCGCGAAGTGCCTCGCGGGCTGCGGGGGGGCCGCCGAACGGCGCGGCGGCAGCACCCGCGGGGACGCCGCGGAATCGACTTGCCCGGCGATCAACCCGACGCCGTCGTCGAGGACGACCCGCGCCGCGGCGAGGAGCAGCGTCCGGTCGACTCCGGTCATCTGCCAGCCTTTGCGGACGAAGACCCCGTCGGCGCGGTCGACGCGATCCGCCAAGCCCGCGACGCGGATCTGGTTGTTCACTTCGTCGTGCAGTTCGTCCTGGTACCCGCCCGCGTTTTCCAGCAGGATCACGAGGTCGGTTTTGAACGCCTTCGATTGCCAGTATGCGTGGGCTTGCAGCAATTGTCGAACTTGGGGAAGGCCCGCCATCCCGTGGAGCCGGAGGACGAGGATCGGCAGGTCGCCGGAGATGCCGAACGACCAAAGACCGGACTGGCCGAGGCGGTTCGACAACAGCGTGTCCCGGGGCGAACGCAGCGGGCCGGTCGGGTACAGCAAGTAACCCGCGATGCGTTGGAAGAGGTGCACTTCGTCCGATTTCCAATGGCTGCCTTGCAGCTCGATGTTGGAATGCGCCCAAGCCAACTCGAACGCCCGACCCGCGGCCGAGAGGGTGTGGTAGCGCTCCGCCAAGCCGAGCGCTTCGTCCCGCGTCGCGGCAATGGCGGTCGAAAAAGCCACGGTGGAGCTCTGTCCGGGCTTGAGGACGACCGTCCGCCGGATGGCGAAGATCGGATCGAGCACCGCCCCTTGCGTTCCCGCTAAGTAGCGGACGACGGGAAGCAACGCCGCCGGTGCGGCGGGTGTGCCCCGGCGACCCAAGAAAACTTCTCGCGAGGTTTCCCACGACACGGCGCCGGCGATGGCCTCGGCCGCGAAGGCGTGTACGGCGAAGATCGGGGCTTGATCGGCGGCCCGCGGGCGGCGCCGACAGAGAATCGCTTGGTGCTCCGCGATCCATTCCGTTTCGAGAAAGAGCTTCCCGAAAGCCGGGTGGGCCGCGTCGGCGGTGTGCCCGGCCAACACGATCTCCGCGTAACTCGTGATGTCGAGCTCCCGCGACCTCTCGCCGCGGTTCGTCACCGTGATCCGTCGGACTTCGACGTCCTGATCCGGAACCACCGTGATCTCGACGTGCGTTTGGATGTCGCCATCGATCCGGCGGATCTCCGCTTTGTCGATGGCGAACGTCACCTCGTATTCGTCGGCCACCTTCGCCGTGGGCTGGTAGCCCGCCGACCAGAATTCCCCGCTGCGGCGGTCGCGGATGTAAATGGCTTGGCCATCCGCGTCGCGGGTCGCATCCGGCGTCCACCGGGTCACGTCGAGGTCGCCGCAGCGGGCGAAGCCCCCCCCTCCGTTTGTCACCATCACCGTGTAGCGGCCGTTGCTGAGCAAGTGCGTCCGCGGCATCGGCGTGTGCGGGGACGTCAGCCGGCGTCGCACGGGGAAATCGGGCACTTGCAGCTCGCGCTCCGAATCCGGCGAGGCGAGTTCCAGCACCATCTGCGGAGCGTCCCCCGGAACGCGCTCGTCGAGCAGGAGCTCCGCCGCTTGCACGGCCGGTTCACGGACCAAGCGGGCGCGCCAAACGCCCCCCGAAAGCCGATTGGCGATGGCGAGCAAACCCATCCCTTGATGGTGGGCCATGTACGACCGCACGACGCTCGGCGAACCATCCTCTCCGGCGCGACCGGGGGTGAAATCGATGGCTTCGTAGAAGCCGTAGGGCCCTTCGCCCCCGACCTCGCGGAGCCGGGCGAAGTTGCGGATCGCCGCCGGGGCGTCGATATCGACCGCCAAGAGCGTGGCGTACGGCGCGATCACGCGATCCCGGTCGAGGCCGCGCTTCAACCCCAACCCCGGCACGCCGAAGGATTGGTACTTGTAAACTTGCCCGGCATCGAACGCGTAGTACCCCGATTCGGAGATGCCCCACGGCTGATTCGTTTCCCGGCCGAACGCGATTTGCTGGGCGACCGCGGACCGCTGGGCCTGATCGAGTAACACGCCCGGCGCCGTTGGCAGTAACAGCCGGGGCATGAGGTACTCGAACAGGGTGCCCCCCCACGACATGAGCCCGATCTCGCCGTAGGTTCGCGTGACCAATCGACCGAGCCGGAACCAATGCTTCCGCGGGACCTCCCCCCGGGCGATGGCGAGAAAACTCGCGATGCACGCTTCCGATGCGAGCAGGTCGTAATGGTTCGCGTCGAGCCGGCCGGTCGTGGCATTGTAGCCGATGGAAAAGAGTTCTCGCTCCGCGTTGTAGAGGAAGCCGAAGGTCATCCCGTTGGCCCACGCGGAGGCCCGTTCCGCGATCTGGCCCAAGCGTTCGTCGGGGACTGCCACCGCAGCCGCGTGACGGGCGGCCAACCCGGACAATCGCTCCGCCCAGTGGAGCGAACGGGCCTGGGGAGTCACTTCGCGAATCGCTCGGGCCAACTCGGCGGCCCGCTCGGCAATCGCCGGCAAATCGCCCGCATCCAAGCTCGATTCGACCGCGAGAATCAAAGTGGCCAACCGCGCCGCTTCCGACGGTTCAATCGGGAAACTCATGAACAGCGCGAAGGTATCGGACAACCCCCGGGCGATGGGCGGCGAACCCCGCTCGGCGAGGCCGTGCTTCAAGGCCAGCAGGCACGCCAGCAGGTTCCCGCTGTCCACCGTCGAGACGTACGCCGGGAGCAGCGTGGCCAGCGTGTTCGTTTCGTACCAATTCAACAAGTGCCCGCGGTGGCGTTCGAGCTTGTCGATGGCATCGAACGCGCGCTCGAGCCGCTCCGCCATTTCGTGCGTCGTGATGTAGCCGAAATCGTGTGCCGTTTGAACCGCCAGAAGATACAAGCCGATGTTCGTCGGCGACGTCCGGTGGGCGGCGATGCCGAGGGGCACCTCTTGAAAATTGTCCGGTGGCAACCAGTTGTCGGTGGCGCCGACATGGACCTCGAAGAAGTCCCAGGTGAGCCGCGCGATTCGGTGCAGTTCCGACGTTTGCAACTCGGTGAGCGGTGCATCGGCGACCGTCCGCGGGAGGCTGATCCGATGGGCGATGAACGGGCACAGAAGCCAAAGCAGGAGCAGCGGAGCCGCGACCGGCAGACTGTCCGGAGCGACGATGGCTAGGAGGATACCGACGACCGACGACAAAGTCGGTACCGGCCAGAGGACGCCGAAGTACAGGCCGATGCCACCGCCCAGCCGGGCTTCGGCCGAGGCGGACGTTTCCCACTCCAGCAGCCGGCGACGGGAGACGCCGATGCGGTACAGAGTCCGGGCGATCGCGTCGCACGCCGAGCGGGCTTGATCCGGGAGCAGTGCCAATTGCAGCACCGCTTGCCCCGCCGTATTCGCCAAGTCGTAGCGGAGCTTCGTCGATAACCCGCGCACGGCGGCGCGGCTTCGCAAGTTCCAGACCATATCGACGCCGAGCAGGAAACTGGGGAGAAGCCAGGGCGAAATGGCGAACAGCGTCCAAGCCCAAGCGGGGCCGGGCAACATCGTCCAGGCGGCGATGAGGAGCAAGATCGCCGTCGGGGCCACGAGACTCCGCCGGAGATTGTCGGCGACCTTCCACCGCTCCAACAACGGCAACTCGTTCCGCAAACGCTTCTTTCCGGTAGCGGGTACGGTCGAGCCGAGCCACGGCAGCAATTGCCAGTCGCCGCGGATCCACCGGTGCTCGCGGCGGGCGAAGGCCAAATACTTCGCCGGGAACTCGTCGAACACTTCGATATCCGAAGCGAGGGCGCAACGGGCGTAGTTCGATTCGATGAGATCGTGACTGAGGATCGCATTCTCGGGGAAGGCGGGGCCCGTCGTCGCCGCGAACGCATCGATGTCGTAAAGGCCCTTCCCCGTGAAACTGCCGCGGGCGAACAAATCCATGAACGTGTCGGAGGCGGCCGAGGAATACGGATCGACCCCCGCCGACCCGGCGAAGATGCGGGCGAACCACGAGCGGAACCCGGCCCGATAGAGAAAGCTCACCCTGGGCTGGAGGATCGCGTACCCCGAGACGACGCGGCGGCCGTCGTCCGAAAGCCGCGGCCGGTTCAACGGGTGCGACAACGCCGCGATCATCTGGCGAGCGGCATCGCGCGGGAGCACCGTGTCGGTGTCGAGTGTCAGCACGTACCGCACCCGCGGGATCTCTTCGGGCGGGCAACTCGACACCGAGAAACCGGTGTCGGTCGCGCCGCGGAGAAGCCGGTTGAACTCGTCCAGCTTCCCGCGTTTGCGCTCCCAGCCCATCCACGAGCCTTCACCGGCATTGAACTGGCGCCGGCGGTGGAAGACGAAGAACGCCGGCCGGCCGGCCGCGCAGTAAGTCCGGTTCAAACGGCGAACGCCCGCCAGGAGCGCGTCGATGCACTCCGCATCGCCCGGCATCGACTCCGCGTTCGCATCGGAGAAATCGGTGAGCAGTGCGAACGACAAAGCCGGGTCGGCGGACGAGAGATAGTGCTGCTCCAAGCGGGACAACAAGTACTCCGCTTGCCCCGCGTCGCCGATCAGCGTCGGCACGACCACGAACGAGGTGCTTTCGGAGGGGATCGCGATCGCGGAATCGAATTTCGGCAGCACCCGCGGGGCGACCGACTTGCGGACCGCAAAGTTCGTGAGCCCGCTGCCGAGTTCGGACGCGATCACGACCGCAATCAGAGCGGCGAGCACGCCCACGAGCCAATGGGCGCCCGCGACCAACATCATCAGGAGTGCCAGCGCCAAGCCGGTGAAAAGTAACATCCCGCCGACGTAGACGAACCCGGGATTCCGCATCGCCCAAGCCCGCGGCCGTTCGATGAGCGGCACGCGATCCCCGACTTCACGGGCGAATTGTCGTTTGCCGTCCCCGATCAAATCGAACGCGACGGTGCGTGGCGGCTCGGCCTGCCGCGCCGCCGAAATGGCCGCGCGGGCCACATCCGCCTCGGGTCGACCACTCCCGCGCGCCAGCTTTTCGATCGCCCATCGGCAGCGATCCCGCGTGGCGAAATCCTGGCGGGAATAGACCCCGGCCGGGTCGGTTCGGAGCACGGCTTCCACGAGGCTCGTGCTCTCGAAGAAGACCTTCCAATCGATCACCCCGAGTAAGCGGAGCGTTGTGACGGCGTTCCCGATGCACAACTGGTGCGACGCTTGCCGGCAGAATTCGCGGTGAACCACCGCGTTCGGATCGGCGAGGTGCACCGTGACCCATTCGGCTAAAATCTCGTTCGAAGGGCCCTCTTCCCGGATCGCTTCCCAGATCGCGGCCGCGAAAGAATCGGCGGGTTCCGCCGGCAGTGTTCCCCGCCGACCGGGCGATTGGGACTTCAACGCCCGGTGCGCCCGCCGGCGGCAATCGACGGCGACGAGCAATTGATCCGCGAGTTTCCGGAGCAGTTCCAACACCGCCAGCCGGAGCATGATGGGCACGGCCCAAAGCTCCCCCGTGGTCAGGGCGGTCGTCTGCTGGTACTCGCGCACCGCCTCCCGGATGCTCGCTTCGGTGGTGACCTGCTCCCCCGGCCCGATGATCGCTTCCGCCAGCGCGTAAACGCGGGGCAGACCGCTGTGGGCGCCTTGGCGGACGACCGGCAATTCGCAGTAGTAGGAGCGGGGCAGGTGTTCGTGGGTCTGGCGAACGACTTCGTCGATGACGTAGTAGTTGTCGAGCAACCACTCCGCTTCCATCGGCACCGGTTCCCGCTCGGCCGACATAGCCACGAGGAGGCGGTAGGCCCGTTCGATGCGATGGGCGTTGGAAGCCAGTCGGCGGGGGAGCAGTCGCGTGCGGGCGGGGCGGGCGGTCAGTCCATCGGATGCGAGAGTGACGAGGTTGCGGATCTGGATGCGCGAAGCCGAATCGACCGGCATGAATAGTCTCGCAAATGCGAATCGGAATTCTCAACCACACGGCGCAAATGCAATGGCTGCGCCAACACCGGTGATTGACGGGGATGCCCACTGGCCGGAATTGAAAAGTCTATTCGCAATGAAACTGTTTGTCGAACCGAACTCGCCTCGGAGTCAATGCCCCGCAGGCCCCCGATGCCGGGTTCAACCGCAACATCGAGTCCGAACCCGGCGCCACTGGAAACCAAAATCCCCACGCGCCGGAGTGGGGATCGTCGATTCGGATCGGACGGACTCAACCGCAGGTTCCGCAGCTCATCGCGTCGGACTTCCACTCGCGTACGGCTTCCACGGAATTCTTTTTCAAGTGGACGTGCCCGTCCACGAGGCCGACCCAACTGACCGGGATGAAGTGGTGTTGGCCATCGTTGCTGTCGCTTTTGGTCAGCTTGATCGTAGAGCCTTCGACGCGATCGACGACTCCGATCTTGTGGCCGCACGAAGCGATCACGTCCATCCGTTCCCGGATCGCCGCGACGCCGAGATCTTTGCCTTCCACGGTGCCCACGCCCGTTTTTTCCTTCACCCAATCGGCCGCTTGCTCGGCGCCGTCGGCGATCTTGTGCCCGACGACCTTCGCCTTGTCCGCAACCGCTTGACCCGCGTCCATGACTTTGTCTTTGATCGACATGATGAATCCTCGCGTTGAGTTTTGATCGTGGCCGATATCGCAATCGACACGATTGGGATCAGGCAATGCCCGTGCCAACACGACGGGAAGGGAATTGGGAAGACGGCAACTCCATTGCGCACGGAGTTGCCCATCGATTGGGAAGTGCGAAGCTCAAACTGTGGCGGACCAACGAACTAAGGCACTGGCTTCGACCAATCCGGCGCCGGCCGCGGTGAGCAAGATCGCATTTCCACTCCGCAAATCGCCCCGTTCGTGGGCCAAGGACAGAGCCAGCGGAATCGAGGCCGAAGAACTATTCCCGTACTCCTCCACTATGGAAATGGTCCGTTCGCGCGGGATCGCCAGTTTCTCGCCGACATCTCGGATCAATCGGGCGTTCGCTTGGTGCGGCACCCACCAGTCGATGTCGCAGACCTTCAGCGTCGATTGTCGGACGACCTTCTCCGCTGCGCGAACCATCGCGCGGACGGCCAAGCGGTACAACTCGGGGCCGCGCGCCATGCGCATCCACTGGCGG
This sequence comes from Fimbriiglobus sp., assembly GCA_031415915.1. Classification (GTDB taxonomy): domain Bacteria; phylum Planctomycetota; class Planctomycetia; order Gemmatales; family Gemmataceae; genus JALHQU01. Next base: position 9,375 of record JANOSQ010000518.1, read on the forward strand.
CCGCCCTCCAAGCCCGCAGCGTCGAGCGGTTCCCGGCTCCCGCCGGCCGGAACGAGAATCTGATCGTAGTGCTCGCCGTGGGAATCGAGGTGTACCGCCAACACATCCCCGTCGCCACCGGGGGATAGCACCATGGCTCCGGCCGCATCGGCAAAGAGCGCGGCCGTCATGGGGTCGTCCGGGTTGATCCGCTTGCTCAGAATGTTCGCCGCGATGATCAACACCGAACATCCGTGCGTTCGGCAATACGAGTCGGCCAACGCCAATGCCGCGATGAATCCGCCGCAGGCATTGGCCAAGTCGATCGCCCCGCAACCGGGCAATCCGAGCCGGTGGGCCACGAGCGGCGCCGTCGGCGGCAACGGGTGATCCGGCGTGCTCGTGGCCAGGAGCAGCAGTCGAACGGGTGCCGGCAATCGACCCGCCTTAGCCAACGCATCGGCACCGGCTTCCACGGCGAGATCGGATGTCGCTTCCCCCGGCCCGGCAATTCGTCGCTCGCGAATCCCCGTCCGCCGTTCGATCCAACCCGTCTCCAATCCGAGCCGCGTTTCGATTTCGGTACTGGAGACAACGCGTTCCGGCACCGCGTGGCCAACGCTGAGAATGCGGCTCATGCGCCGCTCCGATCGACGCACGCGATCATGGCATCCGCGATGCGGTGGAGCGATCCGTCGGACGTTCGATACGGCGGCATCGCGTAGAGCACATTCCCGAGCGGCCGGAGCAAGACACCCCGGTCGAGGCAGAGGTTCCGCATCGTCCGGCCGATTTCGGCGAGGTACCCGCCGGGGGATTCGAATTCGATGGCCGCGATGCTGCCGAGGATGCGCACCCCGATCCCCGGTCGATCCATCAACGGGAGGAGCCGCCCGCGCCAGATCGCTTCGATCCTTCGCACGTCTTCGATCCATCGGCCGGTTTCGAGTTCGCGCAGGTTGGCCACGGCGACCGCGCAGGCCAGCGGATGGCCGGTGAACGAGTGACCGTGAAAGAAGGTTTTCCCCCGATCTGCGGTTTGAAACTCCGCGACGATCTCGGGTGCCGCGAGCGTCGCCGCGAGGGGCAGCACTCCGCCGGCCAAGGTTTTGGAGGTGCAGATGAGATCCGGTGCGATGCCGGCCCGATCGAACGCCCACATCGAGCCGGTTCGCCCGCAACCCGTCATCACTTCGTCGGCGATGAAGAGGACCCCGTGAGCCCGACAAACGTCGAACAACTCCTTCAACGCCGCCGGGGTGTGCATCCGCATCCCGCCGGCCCCTTGGACGAGCGGTTCCAGAATCACGGCGGCGACGCGACCCGCTCGCGCTTGCAAGGTTTCGTCGAGCCGATCCGCGGACAGCGGAATTCGCACGGTCTCGAAGAGCAGCGGATCGAATCGCCCGGAGAAGAGGGGATCACGGCCGACGGCCATGGCGCCGAAGGTGTCGCCGTGGTAGCCGCCGTCGAATCCGACGAAGAGGGTGCGTTCCGGTTCACCGCGATGGCACCACGTTTGGTAAGCCATCTTCAGCGCGACTTCCACGGCCGTGCTGCCGTTGTCCGAGAAGAAGACCCGCCCGCCCGACCACGGCGCGGTGGCCAAAAGGAGTTCGGCCGATTCGATCGCGTCCGGGTGCGTGACGCCCGCGAAGTGGACGTGGTCGATTCTTTGCGATGCGACCCCGAGCGCGGCCATCAAGGGGGCATGCCGGTGCCCGTGCAGGATCGTCCACCACGACGAGATCCCGTCGATCAACCGACGGCCGTCGGCGAGTTCGAGAAACTCGGCCTCGGCTCCGGTCACGACGAGTGGCTCATCCGCTTCCACGAGCGGGGTGTACGGGTGCCAAACCGAGGCGAGATCGCGATGCAGGAAGTCGGCGGTCGTACGAGCCGGATGCGTGAACGACGGACCCAACAGCGATGAAACGGCTTCCAAGGCGACGCGATTCCGTTCGATTGCTCCAGTTACACCGGCCGCATCCCAACTGTCCGCGAACTCCATCGAGCGGACGCTGACAGCCCCGTGACACTCGATCTGCCCGACGGCGAACGCATCCGCAGGCCCGAGCAACACCACCGCGCGCGGAGTGATTCCGAACGAGCGCATCCCGGCCAAGGCCTGCAATGCCCGCGCGACGGCTCCGACTTTCGACGGCGTCACCAAGATCACCGGAAGCCCGAGCGCCGCGATCAGCTCGACTTGCAAATGACCGTCGTCGAACGGCGACAACGGGCCGCCGAAGGTTTCGATTACGAGCGGCAGCGGCGAATCGGGAACGGCCGCGATCACCTCGGCGATGCTCGGCATCCGCCGGCTTTCGCGCGCGGCGGCCAGCATCGGCGCGACCGGTTCCGTGAATCTGGCCAGCGGCTCGTACACCTTGGCAGAGGGAGCCAGTCGCCGGATCGTAGCGGTGTCCGATTCCCCCGTTTCGGCTGGCTTCCAATACGCGAACAGCCCCGGGAACGCCTGCAGGAGTTGAGCGCAGAAGCCGGTTTTGCCCGAGTCGGTGTCGGTGCCCACCACGATGAGACTGGTCATAGTATCAGTGCCTCTCGCAACGCCACGGCGAGAGCATCCAATTGTTCCGCGGTGTGATCCGCGTGGATGGAGACTCGCAGGCGGGCAGTACCGGACGGGACACTCGGCGGGCGGATGGGGCGGACATCGAAGCCGCGCTCTTGGAGAATTGCCGCTGTTCGGACGGCGCGGTCATCGTCGCCCAAGATCACGGGGACGATGAATTCCGTCCCCGCGACGGCGATCCCGGAGTCGGCGAGCGCGGCGCGAAAGCGCGCGCTATTGGAATGGAGTTGTCGCCTCGCTCGGTCATCCGACCGCACGCGATCGAGCATCGCGAGCCACCACGCCCCGACCACCGGAGGCAGCGCCGTCGTGAAGATGAGATGCCGGCAACGGTTCACGAGCCACTCCTTCAGCAGCCGCGATCCGCAGATGTAGGCCCCCATCACGCCGAGGGCTTTGCCACCGGTGTGAACCGTCGCCAGCACCCGTTCGCGCAAACCCAACTCGTCGACGCAGCCGGAACCGGTCGCGCCGTAGCAACCGGTCGAATGGGCCTCATCCACAATGAGGTGCGCCCCGTGCTTCTCGCAGAGTTCGACCATCGCCTTCAAATCGGGCCGGTCGCCGTCCATGCTGAAGAGCGACTCCGTGACGACGAAGCGTTCCCGGCCCGCGCGGCCGCGCGCGACCTCGGCCTTCAACCCGTCTTCCAAGTGGTTTAAGTCGTGGTGTCGGAATGCGAACTTGCGCGGTCGGACGAGTCGCAATCCATCGAGGATGCAGGCGTGGTCGAGTTCGTCCACGGCGACCCAATCGCCCGGTTCGACGACCGTCGCCAGCAAGCCCTCGTTGGCCGCGTAGCCGCTCGTCATCATCAGCGCGGCTTCCGCACCGTGCCAGTCCGCGAGTGCTGCTTCCACCTCGTCCCAAATCGGGTGATGGCCGCGGAGCAGACGGGACGCCATACCGCTGATCGGCAGATCGGAATAGTTGCGGAAGCGCGTTCCGTAGCCGAGGTAATCGTTCGAAGTGAAGTCGATCCCTGTCGGCGCGGCGAGGGTGCGATACCGCCCCAGCCCGCGTAGGCTTTGTAGCTCCTCCGTCCACCGCTCTGCGAGGCTCATGAGACCAGCGACCCCGGTTCGGGTAGTCCCATCGAGCGGAACAACGCCGCGTCGTCGGACGCCGATGGATTCGGCGCCGTGAGGAGCGTGTCGCCGTAGAAGACGGAGTCGGCCCCCGCGAGGAAGCAGAGGATTTGCAGTTCTTTCCCCATGCGATCCCGGCCGGCACTCAGGCGGACGCGGGCCTTGGGGAAAGCGATCCGGGCCGTCGCGACGAGCCGAACGATGTCGATGGAATCGACGGCACCCGCCATTTGCAGGGGCGTCCCGGCCTGCGGCATCAGGCAATTGATCGGCACACTCTCCGGCGGCGTCTCCAAGTTCGCCAGTTCCGCGAGCATCATCAAACGGTCGTCGACCGTTTCGCCCATGCCGACGATCCCGCCACTGCAGACGCTGATCCCCGCTTTGGCAACGGCCTTCAGCGTGTCGATGCGGTCGTCGTAATTCCGGGTCGTGATGACTTCGGGATAGAACCGCCGCGAGGTGTCGAGGTTGTGGTTGTAGGCCGTGAGGTCGGCTTCTTTCAGCCGCCGGGCTTGGTCGTCCGTGAGCATTCCCAACGTCACGCAAGCTTCCATTCCCAACCCGCGCACAACCTTGACCATGTCGATCACGCGGTCGAACTCCGGGCCGTCCTTCGGTTGGCGCCACGCGGCGCCCATGCAGAAACGCGTCGCCCCGCTCGCTCGGGCTTGCTCCGCTTTCTCGCGGACTTCGTCC
>JANOSQ010000519.1:0-3793 GCA_031415915.1 Fimbriiglobus sp.
GCCGTGGTGCTGCCGAAGGACATCAAGGGGATCACGGCGAAGGAGGCGATACTCCCGGCCGGGAAGGACGAGGTGAAGCTGCCGTTCGAGATCGCCGCCGATGCGAAGGTCGGCGGGGTGACGAACTTCGTCGTCACCGCGACCGCGACGGTCCACGGGAAGTACCCGATCCACCACGAAGTGAAAGCGAACCTGACGATCGCCGCCCCGCCGAAGAAATAATTCGATTTTTGTTAGCCGGACGCGCCAGCGACGGCTGCAATGAGGGTGCCGAAGTATCGCAGGCGAATCGAGTACCCGATGCGTAGCCGGCGCTGGCGCGTCCGGCTAACGAAGAACTCTCCACCGAGACCCTCTCCATGATCCGCACGTTTCTGATCTCCGCGACAATCGCCGCCCTGCCCGTCTTCGGCTTCGCCCAAGAGAAGAAGCCGGACAAAAATGCACCCCCGACGCCGATCCCGCTCGTGGATCTCAAGCGCACCGATCCGGTGCTCTTCGACAAAGACATTCTGCCGATCTTCGCGGCCAAGTGCCAAGTCTGCCACGGCGGCAACCTCACCGAGGGCAAGCTCGACCTCGGCACTTACGCCAGCCTGATGAAAGGCGGCAAACGCGGGGCGTCGCTGGTCGCCGGCAAAGCCGACGACAGCTTCCTGTTCAAGATGTCCGGGCACATCATGAACCCGGTGATGCCGCCCAAGAGCGAGGAGAACCCGCTGACGGGCGCCGAGGTCAGCCTCATCAAGCTTTGGATCAACCAAGGCGCGAAGCCGCCGGTGATTGACACCAAGATCAAGCGCACCGTCGTGCTCAGCCTCCCGCCAATCCTTGTGAAGCCGGTCCGCGCCCTCGGCGTCTCCCCCGACAAAACCACCGTCGCCGCGGGGCGGGGCAACCAGATCCACCTCTTCGACGCCAAGACCGGCGACTTCAAGAAGTCGTTGATCGACCCCGACCTGAAAACCAGCGACGGTAAGCCCGCCGCGAACTCGGCGCACGTTTCCCTCGTCGAGAGCCTCGCCTACAGCCCGGACGGCAAGACCCTCGCCACCGGCAGCTTCCAAGAAGTGACCCTGTGGGATCTCGACAAAGGGACCGTGAAGCTCCGCATCGGCGGTTTCGCCGACCGCGTCGTCGCCCTCCACTACGCGCCCGACGGCAAGAGCTTCGCCACCGGCGGCGGTGCCCCGACCGAAGACGGCGAGATCCGCATCTACTCCGCCGACGGCAAACAAGTCGCCGACATCAAGAACGGCCACTCGGATACCGTCTTCGGCGTCTGCTTCAGCCCGGATGGCAAACTGCTCGCCACGGCCGGGGCCGACAAATTCGTGAAGGTCTTCGAGGTGCCCTCGGGCAAGTTCGTGAAGTCGTTCGAGGGGCACACGCACCACGTGCTCGACGTAGGCTGGACGAACGACGGCAAGAAGCTCGCCAGCGCGGGAGCGGACAACATCATCAAAGTGTGGGACTACGAGAAGGGCGAGAAGGTCCGCGACATCGCCGGCGGCACCAAGCAAGTGACCCGGTTGATGTTCGTTCCGAAGACCGCGACGTTCGTCACCTGCGCCGGCGATGCGGGGGCCAAGCTCTGGAACGCCGAGAACGGCGGCTCGATGCGCAGCTTCGACGGCGGCAAGGATTTCCTCTACGCGGTCACCGTCAGCGACGACGGCAAGATCGTCGCCACCGGCGGCGAGGACGGGATCATCCGCCTGTTCAATGGGGTCGATGGTAAACTGATCAAAGCGATGCTCCCACCCGACGCGGAGCCGAAGAAGGACGAACCGAAGAAGAAGTAAACTCCTCTGGTTCCCCCTCGCCGAAACGGAGAGGGGGCGAAAGATCGAAGGAGAAGTGATGCGCCGCTTCACACTCGGTTGCCTTCCACTGGCGCTGCTGCTGGTTTCCGCCTCCGCGGCCCCGGTGCCGAAAGAAGCGCTCATCCCACCGATGGAACACCTCTTCGGCAAGCCCGACGACGCCTCCAAATCGTGCGAGTACAAGCTCGACGGCAAGAAACTCGTCATCACCGTACCGGGCACCGTCGAATCCCCGGCGACCCAATTGCGCGGGGCGCCGCGCACCAAGAAGGAAGTCACCGGCGATTTCGAAATGGAAGTGATCCTCTCGTACCAACTCCCCGATCCCCCGATTGGCGCCCACGCCGGGGCGGGGCTGGCCATCTGGCAAGACGACCAACGCTTCGCGCTCGCCAACCGCCACCACTGGCCCGCGGGGGCCAAGTACACCGGCGGCTTCGACGTCCACTACGAACACCCGGACGGCACCCGCGTCTCGCACGGCGCGGTTCTCGACGCCGACACCGGCCCGGAGAAAAAAACTCGCCTGCGCCTCCGTCGGCAGAAGGACGTGGTGAGCACTTGGGAAAGCCGCGACGACGGCAAGACCTGGAACAAGCTCACCGAGGCCGAGTTGAAACTCCCCGCGACCGTCAACGCCGGCGTGGTCGTGCACAATTCGCTGAAGGCGAAAATGGAAGTGACCTGCGATTCGCTGATCATCACCCCGCTCGGGAAGAAGTGATGGCGCGAATCTGCCCCCGGAATTCCGGCCGGAGTCGAAGATTGCACGGCCGCGTTGCCGTGCGGCCCGAATCCTGAATCCCCCGCGGGAAAGCGGGCGTGAGCAGGGCCGGGAATGTCGGTTTTCGCCGCGCGGCGGGGCGGGGCATGATCTACATATCGTGAGCGGTCGAACACCGGCACACGAGATCAACCCGTGAACAACGCAACGGCGCAAGCGGATCTGCGGATCGCGATGGCCTCCCGGCGGGACGAACTCATCGTCTCGCACTTACCGCTCGTCAAACACGTTATCGGTCGATTGATCGGGGAATTGCCGCCGGGCATCGACGTCGAGAACTTGGAGAGCGCCGGCGTCCTCGGCCTCGTCGAATCGGCGGGCAAGTACGACCCGACCCGCAACACGCAGTTCAAAACCTTCGCCTACCTGCGCATCCGCGGCGCGATCCTCGACGAACTCCGGCGGAACAGTCCCCTCCCGCAGCACATGCTCGAACGCGTCTCGCTCATCCGCAAAGCCCATCGAAAACTCGAAGCGCCGGTCACCGTCGAGATGCTCGTCGCCGAGACGGGTCTCTCGGCGGATGAAGTCTCCGACGCGCTCGCCGCCGAGCGGTTCAGCCGGATGGTGAGTTGGGAACAAAAGGCCACTCCCGAGGGGTGGAACCCCGTCGAGAGCATGGCCCCGCCGCACGCGGAACTCGAACGCTGGGAAGCGATCCAACAACTCGGCGAGGCCATCGAGCAACTGAAACCGCGCGAGCGCCTCGCGGTCACGCTCTACTACCGCGAGGAACTCCGCCTCAAGGAAATCGGGGAAATCATGCAGCTTTCCCCGTCGCGGATCAGCCGGTTGCTCAGCCGGGCCATCTTCGAACTCGGCGAATCGCTCCGGGCGAAGCTCGCCCTCGGCGCGGCCTGAGTGACGGTCGGATGAGTGCCGCGCCCCGAAGGGTCTCGCAAAGCAAATCGCATCGAGTTCAGCGAGAACATGCACACCCTCGCGTGAACTCGTTTCCAAAATGCTGAACTCGTTTCCCAATCGCTGAACAGGCTATGCCCGGCAAGGGGTTACGTCGACCGACTTTTCGGTTGACGACCCCAGTCCCGGTTGCGATCATCACGAAACAGAACGAAGTGCGGCAGAAAGGGGCGAGCGTGGCCGAGTACCTGCGGCTCCTGTCCCCTCTCCGACGCCGAACTGGAGCGATTCGATCTCGTCGAGATGAACCTGCGCGATCGCC
>JANOSQ010000520.1:0-13876 GCA_031415915.1 Fimbriiglobus sp.
GCCACGGACGCTCCGCCGGAGTGCCTGACACTGATCGCGGCCGAGCGCGAGGCCACGCTCGTGCTGTTTTCGGATGTGCTCGGTCGCGGCGTCCCGGATGCGCGGGAGGCCTGCGCCAAGTTGCTCCCCGCATCCGCGCCGGTCGAAACCATCTTCCTGCACGGGGTGCTGGATCGAACCGACCCGGCCTCGATCCCCGACGTGATCCGTTGCCACGAGCGCTACTTGACCGACCGAATCCTCGGTTGCGACCAGCGCGGCGAATCGAACTACTTCGGCGACCCGCAGGTGGAATCGCTGCAATTCGAACTGCGGCCCACCGGGGGCGGAGACGTTGCCGCGGCGACCGCCGAGCCGCGGGCGATCTTCGACAAGTGGCCCCGGCCCTGCCCCGTGGACGTGCGGATCGAAGCGACCACCCGGCCGCGCGCTGCCGAAGTGACCTCGGAACTCGTCAAGATGGGGCGGCTACCCGAAGGCACCCATGCGGCGGTCGCGGCGCTACCGCCGGGCGCGGAGGTCGATCTCGCGGTACTCCCGGTCGTCCGGGGCCCGTTCCAACCGAAATCGCTCGCCCGAGACATCGGCCAGCGCGTGCGGCTGATCCACGTTTCCAACGGCCCTTGGATCCGCCCGAATTGGATCGGGCGGACGGATGCGGAGCTCGCCAAGCCAGGCGCCACCCCCCGCGAAATCCGCGGTCGCATCGAGGTCGATCCCCCCACGACGCTCTCCTACACCCTCAGCGGGTACTGGAGCGAACTCTGGGACGAAGCCGTCGGCTTGGGATGGCAGGAGGCCGCGCTGACCATCGTCACGGTCAAGGGTGTCATCCTGTCCGTTCGAGTGGCGAAGGACTCGGCCCGGCAACCGTTGGCCGGTTACGGCTACGGCTCGGAAGCGGTGGCGATGATCGCGGCGCGCCCCGGCGCGAGCCCCCCGACCCGGCCGGCACTGCTCGCGCCGGTCGTCGTGAACGGTTCGATCGCCGAGGAAATCCGCGTCCTCGACGGCGGTGCGGGTTTCGACGCGGCGCGGCATGTCGTCCGAATTATCCGTCGGCCACCGTTGTTCCGCATCGCCGAGGCCTGCGTGCGCGGGCGCGACCGGCGCGGCGCCTTGGCCGAAATCGCCGTCACGGTGCCGGGCTGCTGGTACGCGGCGCCGCCGTTCGTCGTCGCCTGCGACATGGACGGCGACGGCTACGGTGCGGTGTTGACGGCGGAACTGAACGGGCACGGCGGGATCGAACGCATCCGCATCGAATGCGGCGGGGCGGCCTATTCCGACGACGTGGAGATCCGCTTCTACACCCACCAGCACACCTTCGCGGAACGCCCGGTGCCGCAGGCCGGCCCGACGCAGATCGCCTTCGGGCCGATCCCCGATCCGCTCCCGTCCCCGGCGGATGCCACTTACCACGAAGCGTTCCAGCAGCCATTCCCCGATGCGGGCACCCGGCGCATCGATCACTTCGTGTCGCTCACCGCGCGGCACCAACAGTACCTGCTCCCCGTCGATCCGATGGCCGCCGCCAGTCCGGACGCGCCGATCCGCCGACCGGTTCCGAGGGTCTCCGTCCCGTTGGCGCTGGACACCCGCTCGACCGTGCGGCCGGCGATGCCGCGGGTCGCCTATCTCGGCATGGCGTTCCGCTCCCGCACCAACCCGGGCGGCAAACGCGACAACCCCGAGTACGACGAGTATTTCCTGCACCGTGAGAAAGGCGAGCTCGAAGTCAACCGCAAACCGATGATCCGCATCTATCTCCGGCGGCCTTGGAATCGCACCGGCGCCGAGCGGATCGGCGTGGTCGTTTGCCCGGCCATACAGAACACCACCGCGACCAAAGGGGATCTCATCGCCGACGATCCCATCGTCGTGAATCGGGCCTCCGACTACCCCAATATGGAGGGACGCAAAGGGGCACTGGCGGCCGACGTGCTGCCGGCCAAGCTGCGGAACTCGGTTTCGCGCTGGGGGTTCGATCCGATCTGGAACGAAGTCGCCCTGCCACCGCTGGCGATGCACCACTTCCCCGAAGCCCTCCCCGAAGCGGCTTACGAGGTGCTCCCCTCGGAGCCGGCCGAACCGGAGCGGCTGGCGTCCTTGGCCCTGCACGGCGTGGAATACAACGGCGCGCGGGATCAATGGTACGCCGATGTTCGCCTCGATACGACCGATGTCGGCAAGGCCGCGCAGACCCATCCGTTCGTCCGCCTCAACATCGTGACCCACCAAGCCCACGCTCTGCCGGGGCTGCAATCGTCCGACATCGTGGCCTGCGACCCGTTCCCGCTGCCGACGGAGCGAACCCTCGCCGTGTCGCGCGATTCGTGGACGAATTTCCGCTTCTCCTTCGCCGGCCATTTCCCCGCGGAGCCGAAGTCGAAAACGCAGTTCCCGCGCCGGCGCGTCGTCGTCGAGTGGCAGAGCCGCGATCCCGAGCTGCCGACTGGGGTGGAATTCCTGCACAAGCCGGACGAAACGCTGTCCGAGCGCAACCCCTGCCTCAAAGAATTCGAGCTGCCTTGGGACGCCGCCGCACGGGCCTACGGCGGCGAAGTGCTACTCCCCCCGGAGGCGGCGGCAAAAATGCGCGAAGGCCACTTCGCCCTGGTGCTGCTCGAGAAGGAGTACTACCGCACCCTCTCGGCCCAACCGTCGGCCAGCGGGGACAGGGCGGAAACTTTCAACGGCACCCCGTGCGCCGTGCGGATTCTGACGTCCTTCACACTGCTCGTGTAATCGCGGCGTCTGTTCCCGAGCCGATTGAAACACCCGCGTCAGATCGCCGTCCGCTCGCGGTTCCGGAAGGTAACCAATCCGACTCGAAAATGGTTTCGGGCGGAAGTGCCCCACCCCCCCCGCGAAATCATTTCCGATTTCGGGTAGAACCAATGCGCGGCAACGACTTACGTTCGAAATCGCGTCCCGAAATGCCGGCTGAAACCATTCTGGAACCCGGCGCGGACGCGAAAAACCGCCCTCGGCAATCTGGCGCGGTCCCCAGAGAAGGTGGTTGCGCCCGCCACAATTCCACCCGCAGAATCCTTCGAGTTCCCCGTCCGCATCGGTCGATGCTAAGTGGCAACCTCCCCGCCCCGAGCCGACCATGACGCGGATCGCCGCCTGCCTGCTGATCCTGAGCGCGGCGATCGCAGGGGTGCTGCTACCCATCGGGTGCGGCAAGCCCGCGGCGAGCCAAGGGGGCATCGTGCGCGGAGAAGCGACCTTCCAAGGCCGCGCGCTCGCGGGTGGCTTGATCGTCTTCGTCCCCAACGCGGAGCGCGGTTGCTCCGGCAAGCTGCACACCGCCACCGTCGGCCCCGAAGGCCAGTACCAACTCGCGGACGGCGCCAAGGCCGTGGCCCCCGGTTGGTACCGCGTCGCCCTCGCCGACCCCGTCGGTTGGTCCGGCTCCGAGTGGAGTCAAGCCTTCCCGGCGGCGCTGCGCCGGCCCGATCTCTCCGGCATCGAGCGCGAAGTCAAAGCGGGCCAAGAACACACCTTCGATTTCAAGATCGAGCTCACCTCGCAATGAGCATGAGCCGGCGCCGCGTCTCATATGTGCTTTCCGATCGGAACCGGAACGCGCGAGCGGCTCTGATCCCAAACCATCAATGTGACACCGCACTGCTTTCCGACGCGTTGAGAAACGTGTCGCCACAAAGAGCGGCTCACGCCGCCTCGCGGTATTCCCCGTCGACCGGCGGCCCGCTCCGGTTCTCGCGGACGACGTACGGTCGCCGGCCTTGGCGCTCGTAATAGACCCGCGTGAGCACTTCCCCGATCAAACCCAAAGATAAAAACTGCACGCCCATCACTTCGAGCATCACGCTCAGCAAGAGCAGCGGGTTGCCGGTCATCCATTGGCCGCCGGTCCATTTCATGATGACCGTCGTCATCAGCGTGATGAACCCGGCGAGCATCATGGCCAAGCCCATGCCGCCGAAGAGGTGCATCGGACGGGTTTGGTAGCTGGCGAGGAACTTCACCGTGAGCGCATCGAGGATCACGCGGACGGTGCGGGTGATGTTGTATTTCGACTTCCCCGCCGTGCGCGGGTGGTGCTGCACCGGCACTTGGGCAACGTAGGCCCCTTGCTGAACCGCCAGCGCCGTGATGAAGCGGTGCATCTCCCCGTAGAGTTGCAAGCCGTCCACGACATCGCGGCGCATCACCCGCAGCGTGCAACCGAAGTCGCGGAAGGGGATGCCGAGGAACCGGCGGAGCAGCCAGTTCGCGCACCAACTCGGGAGCTTGCGCAGCAGCATGCGATCTTGCCGGCGGGTGCGTTCGCCGAGCACGGCGTCATAGCCTTCATCGAGTTTCGCCAACATGAGCGGGATGTCGGCGGGATCGTTTTGGAGGTCGCCGTCCATGGTGGCGATGACATCGCCTTGGGCGTGGTCGAACCCGGCTTGCAGCGCGGCCGATTGGCCGAAGTTCCGCCGCAGCCGGACGAGGCGGATGCGCGGGTCGAAATCGGCGTGCGATTGCAATTCGAGGTGGGTGCCGTCCCGGCTGCCATCATCCACGAAAACCGCTTCCCACGCCGCGACCGGCGCGAGTGCCTCGCGCAACCGTTGGACGAGCGGGCCGACGTTGGCGCGCTCGTCTTTCATCGGGATCACGACGCTCAGCAACTGCATGCCGCATCCTCTGGAGGAGACCTCACTTCACCACCAACTCGCCGATCAGCGATTCGTCGCCGAATTTCACGAATGAATTCGTGAGGAACGGGATGCCCCCCGCGGTCGAGTCGTGGAGTTCGACGATCAGTTTGTACCGCCCCGCCTTCAGTCCCGATAGGGGAACTAGGATGTTCGTCGCGCCGCCGGCGGGCACCGTTTCGAATCGCAGCCCCGTTCGACCGCTTTGGACGACCGTGCCGTCCCCGGCGTAAACCGTGAACGCGACGTGCACGCTGGCGAACATCCCCGGCTTCAATTCCCACGCCACATTCGAGCGATTCTCGGCCCGCAATGTCACTCCGAGCGGTGCGTCCGCGGGAATGCTGTTCGGGAACGGTTCGACCCAACTCAGGTGCGACCGGGCCGGGCCGGGGCTATAGTCGTGCAAGACCCAGTGGCGGAAGCGCTCCCGCGTGTGCCCGTCCGTTCCGCCCAATGAGGCTTCATAAATCTCGAAGAATTTGTCCATCGCCGCCGTGCGGCCGAAGCGGAAGTGCCCGTAGCGAACCAGCAATTGCTGCCGGGCTTCGCCGAGCGTGGCATCGGTGAATAGCAGCAGCGCCATCGCGCTGACGAGGGCGGTGCGATCCGCGCCGCGCCGGCAGTGGATGAGGATCGGGTACTCGCTGCGGTCGAGCACTTCGACGACGCGCCGGAGTTCGTTCGGCGACGGCAACGCATTGGCCGAGAGGGTGATGTCCTCTTGGGAAATGCCGAGCTCGTGGGACGCTCGCATTTCGTCTTGGTACCAACCGAACTCGGGGCAGAGACCGCGGAGGTTGATGATCGTCTTCACGCCCTTTCCAGCGGCGTAGTCGCGGATGTCGCCTTCGTTCGGTTGCGCCGAACGGTAGATTTTGCCGGGGATGACGGTGTGCTGGTTCGTCCACGCCGTGACGCGCAAGGCTTCGACGAAGAAGGCGACGATGGCGATGGCGAGCGCGATGCGCGCGATACGACGCCACAGCGGACGGCGAACAGATTCCGGCACCGGGGCGCTCATGGGGAGTATTGTGCCGGAATGGAGGGGAATCGGATAGGGGAAGTCGCGGGCGGCTCGACGGTCGGTAACAAACAAAACCCCCCGCGGCGCGGGGGTTTGTCATTTCACCGACCACACCTTCAGCAAACCGTCGGAACTCGCGGTCGCCATCGTCGCACCGTCCGGGGCGAAGGCCACCGCCAAGCCGATGGCGCGCATCCCGTCGTACTGCTTCGACAGTTTCCCGTCGGCCGCGCTCCACAATCGCAGCGATTTGTCTTCTTGCACCGTGGCCAGTTTCGATCCGTCGGAGCTCAGCGCGAGGGCGCGGGAGGAGCCGGCCCCGTCGTACTTCACCGTCCGCGGCGCCCCCGACGGGAGATCCCACACGGAAACGCCGGGGCCGCCCGTGCAGGCGAAGAGCGCGGTATCGCCCGGGCCGAACGCGAGGCTGTGGACGTGGTGCTTGCCGGCGCTGAGCGTCTGCAATTTGCCGCCGGACTTGGACCAAAGCAGGACCGAGCCGTCTTCGCCGCCCGATGCGAGCCGGCCATCGCCGGCGAAGGCGAGGGCGTGGACGTGCTTGGTGTGCCCGACCAACGTCCGCAGCGGTTTCTTGTCGGGGACGCTCCAAAGGTGAACCCGCTTATCGACGCCGCCCGCGGCGAGCGTGCCGCCGTCGGCGCTGAAAGCCAAGCATTCGATGCCGCTGCCGGACGCGTCCCACGTCCCCTCCGCGCGGCCGGTGGGCCAGTCCCAGAACCGTACGATGTGATCTTCCCCGGCCGTCGCCAGCAGCGACCCCCCCGGCGCGAAGGCGAGCGCCCGCACCTTGCCGGTATGCCCGTCGAGGGTCTGCTTCGCCCGGTACGTTTTCGCATCCCAGAGCCGGACGCTGCCGTCGTCCCCGCCGCTGGCGATCGCGGTTCCATCGGGCGAATAGGCTACGGCGCGCACCGGCCCCGCGTGGCCGCGCATCGTGGCGATCTCGTCCGTCCGGCTCAGCCAGAGCATCCCGGCGACACCCGCCACCAAGACCACCGCGACGCCGGCGCCGACGGCGAGCCGTCTCGGATTCCGCATTCCGCACTCCTTCAAAAATCGCCGGGCACTTCGCCGCCGGCGCGGGTGCCGAAGCCCGTCCACGCCGCCGGGTTGATCGAGTTGCGCAGGAAGCGGACGGAGCCGTCGCCGAAGAGGGCGTTCACCCCGCCGGTGTGTTGGCTGCTCGCATCTTCGACGTGGTTGAACGGGTTATTTGGCGTCCGGCCCTCGGTGGCTTCGCCCGTCTGGAACAGGCAGAGCGTCGGCGGGCCTTCGTCGCCGTGCGCGGGGTCGAGCGGCGGGTTGATGGAGCCGGTGACCGCGCCGACCCACGTCGTCATCGGCGAGCGTTTGCTGGATCGCTCCGTCGCGAAGAGCGTGTTGCTCGTCCCGTCGGTGACGTCGCCGAAGCGGAAGGCGCTGTTCCGCAGGAAGGTGCCGGTGTTGGTATCCGGGAAGCCGGTGACTTCGAACGTCCCCCCGCAAGCGGCGTAGTTGGCGAACGCGACGGTTCCCAGCGTCCCGGAAGGCCCGACGACCGCGAAAGTTTCGCCGTTGGGTTGATCCGACGGGCAGCGGAAACCGGGGAGCACGGTCGTGCGCACCGTCGCGTGGCCGGGGTGGAGGATGTCGTTGCCCAGGGTGATCTGGCGGAAGAGGTTGTCTTGCTCCATGTGGGGGAGGAGGTGGGCGGCCCAACCCCAACCCGGCCCGAGTCCGTCGCCGTCCACGGTGGCCGCTTGCGAGGAGAACCCCGGGGGGAACTTCTGGTGGGCGCTCTCGTAGTTGTGCATCCCCAAGCCGATCTGCTTGAGGTTGTTCTGGCACTTCAGCCTCGCCGCCGCCTCGCGCACCTTCTGCACGGCCGGCAGAAGAAGGCCGATCAGAATCGCGATGATGGCGATGACGACGAGGAGTTCGATGAGTGTAAAGGCGTTGCGAGTGTTGCGACGAAGCATGGCCAACCCCGGAATCGAGCATGAGGTAGTTCTTAGTATAACGCAATACGAGTGGACTGGGTTCACACAAAAGCGGAATTCTTTCAGTGATCATTTCGGCCGACAACCGAGCTTGCACTTCCCGTCGTCTCGGGGACAATCTCCCTAAATCCCATCCCGAGGTACGCTCCGTGGCCCTATCCCCTTCCAAACGCGCGGCCGAACTGCGTTCGACCATCGACGAACACAACCGCAAATATTACGTCGAGGCGAAGCCGAGCATCTCGGATCGCGAGTTCGACAAGCTCCTCCAAGAACTGGTGGACTTGGAGAAGGCGCACCCGGAATTGGTCACGGCCGACAGCCCGACCCAGCGCGTCGGCGGGGCGCCCATCGACGGCTTCGCCAAGGTGAAGCACCTCGTGCCGATGATGTCGATCGACAACAGCTACGATGCGGCCGACCTGCGCAAGTTCGACGCCGACGTCCGCAAAGGGGCCGGGCCGGGGGATATTGCCTACAGCGTGGAACTGAAGATCGACGGCGTGTCGATTTCCATCGTCTACGATGAGGGCTTGTTGAAGACCGGCGCCACCCGCGGCAGCGGCGATGTCGGCGACGACGTGACTCACAACCTCCGCACCATCCCCGGTATCCCGCTGCGGTTGAACGCGCCGAAGCCACCGAAGCTGTTCGAAGTTCGCGGCGAAATCTACATGACGCGGGCCGAACTCGTCCGCATCAACGCCCAGAAAGTCGCGGACGGGGACGACCCTTACGCCAACACGCGCAACCTCACGGCCGGGACGCTCAAGCAACTCGACCCCAAAGAGAGTGCCAAACGCAAACTCCGGCTGTTCGCCTACGGCACCGGGGCCATGGACGGCGTCGAGATCGCCACGCAGCGCGAGCTGTTCGCCAAGCTCAAAGCGTTCGGCTTCCCGGTCAACGAATCGACGACGTTCTGCGCGACCATCGACGAAGTGCTCGAACAAGTCGAGATCTGGAACGAGAAGCGGCACGAACTTCCCTACGACACCGATGGCCTCGTGGTGAAGCTCGACCGCTTCGACCAGCGCAAGCGCCTCGGCGCCACGAGCAAAGTACCGAAGTGGGCCAAGGCCTACAAATTCGAGGCCGAGCAGGGGATCACCAAACTGCACAACGTCGCCTTCGAAATCGGCAAGTTCGGCGAACTCACGCCGGTGGCGGAGTTCGATCCGCCGGTGCAACTCGCGGGGACGCAGGTTCGGCGGGCATCGATGCACAACGCGAGTTGGTGCGAGAAGAAGGACGTGCGCCTCGGGGATACCGTGGTTGTTGAAAAGGCGGGGGAGATCATCCCGCAAGTCGTCAGCGTCGTGCTCGAAGCGCGGCCGGCGAAGACGAAGCCCCTGCAATGGCCGACGGAGTGCCCCGTCTGCGGTGCCCCGGTCGAGAAGGACGAATCGGCGACGAGCTACGGCTTCTACTGCTCCGACGTCGGCCGCTGCCCGGCGCAAGTGACCAAGCGCATCGTCGGCTTCGCCAAGCGCGAGCGCATGGACATCGACGGCTTGGGCGACGAAGTCGCCAAGCAGTTGGTCGATAGCGGACTCGTGAAATCGGTCGCCGACATCTACCGTCTCTCCGAGAAGCAACTGCTGACGCTGGAGAAGTTCGCCAAGACGAAAGCGAAGAACCTGCTCGCGGGGATCGAGAAGAGCAAGGACCGCGGCCTCGCCCGGCTGCTGCCGGCGTTGAGCATCTACGGCGTCGGCGGTTCCATGAGTGACCTCGTCGTCGAAGTCTTCCCGACGCTCGACGCGGTGGTCGCCGCATCCAAGGACGACTTGGCCAAGGTCAAGGGCGTCGGCCCGAAGCGCGCCGAGAGCGTCTTCGATTTCTTCCACACCGAACCGGGTCAATCCCTCGTCGACGAACTGCACGACCTCGGCTTGAAGCTGACGCACGAGCAAAAAGTGGTCGCCCCCGGCACGCAGCCCCTGCTCGGCAAGACGGTCGTCGTGACGGGATCTTTGGTGAACTACGACCGCATCACCATCGAGACGCGCATCAAAGATTTGGGCGGGAAAACGTCGGGGAGCGTGTCGAAGAAGACCGACTACGTGTTGGCCGGCGAAGAGGCCGGGAGTAAACTGGCGAAGGCGAAGGAGCTCGGCGTCCGCGTGTTGACGGAAGCGGAGTTCGAGAAACTGGCGACGGGTGAACTGGAGGTATCGAAATGACGACGCTGGCACCGCCGATGCGGAAGACGCACCGATTCAGTGTGGCCGAGTTCGAAAACATGATCGACATGGGTTTCTTCGCCGACGGGCGACGGGCCGAACTCATCCGCGGGGAGGTCATCGATAAAATGGGCCAAGGTGACTTGCACGACATCGGAATCGAAACGATCAACCGGTTTCTCAGTACGACGCTGCCCAACACGGTTTCCGTTCGGTGCCAATGCTCGTTGACTCTGGCCGAGAGCGTGCCTTTGCCCGACATCGTCGTTTGCGAGACCATCAAAAAACGCCGCGGTCGACACCCCGTTCCCGGCAACACGTTTATCGTCGTCGAAGTCTCCGATTCGACACTCGCGGAAGACCGCACGACCAAACTCGAACTGTACGCCGAGAACGGCATCCCCGAATATTGGATCGTGAACTTGGCCGACGATTGCGTCGAAGTCTACACTCGCCCCGTCGCCGCCGAACTGCGGTACGAATCTAAAATCATCTACGGCCGGGGCCAGAGCGTGCCCCTCGCCATCGCCGGCGTCGCACCGGCGAGCATCGCCGTCGATTCGCTGCTGCCGTAGTCCGCGGCTCGCCGCCCCAGGAACAATTGCCATGACCGCCGTTGAAATCCTCGCCGCACTGCCGAAGCTCGGCAGCCAATCCTACAAGAACGTCCTCATCAAGCACGGTGCGGTCGAACCCTTCTACGGCGTGAAGATCGGGGATCTCAAGAAGTTCCAGAAGAAGGTGAAGCGCAATCACGAGGTGGCGCTCGCCCTCTACGACAGCGGCGTGTCGGACGCCATGTACCTCGCGGCGCTCGTCTCCGAACCGGAGAAGATGACCAAGGCCCAACTCGAGAAATGGGCCAAGGGCGCCACTTGGTCGATGCTCTCCGAATACACCGTCGCGTGGACCGCGGCCGAATCCCGCTTCGCCGTCGAACTCGGACTCAAGTGGATCGACAGTAAAAAAGAATCGATCGCCGCCTCCGGTTGGAACACGCTCGCCGGCTACGTCGCCATCACCCCGGACGACGAGATCGAACTGCCCGTCTTCAAGGGGTTGCTCGACCGCGTGAAGGCCGGCATCGCCGGCGCCCCGAACCGCGTCAAATACTGCATGAACAGCTTCGTGATCGCCGTCGGAAGCTACGTCGTTCCGCTGATCGCCCACGCCAAAGCGACGGCCAAAGCCCTCGGCAAAGTCGAAATCGACATGGGCGACACGAGCTGCAAAATCCCCTTGGCCACGGACACCATCGCCAAGGTCGATGCGAAGGGCCGCACCGGCCAGAAGCGAAAGACCGTCATGTGTTAAATCACTTCCCCACATTCCGCCCCAACCCTGGCCAACGCGAACGACGCCCCCAATGGACCGATCAACTCCGGCAGCGCCTCTCATATTGAAGAGCCAATTCTTCCAGTGCAGTGGCCCGCGAGGTTCCGCGGCGAAACCTTCACTCGCCGCGGCATTCACACCGGCGCCGTATTCCATGGTCGTGATGAGGTAGTACCCCCTCGGCGTACGCCTTGGGATCGCGGAACGAACCGGGGAAATCGGCGAGCGCATCGCGGACGAACACCCCGGTCATCGTGTGCCGGGTCTCGTCGTTGTTGAAGAACGGCTCGGACGCGTGCCCGGTGACCAGGTGGAACGCGAGCAGCGCCAGCGCGAGCACGATCAAGTGCAATACGGTGGAACGGATCATCGACGGATCTTCGCCGCGTGCTCCCCCATCGGCACGCACTCGAATCGCTTTTGCAGCAAGTCGAAGAATTGGCCGACGAGTTCCAGTTTGCCGGTGTGCGGCCGCTTCATCGCGGGGAAGTAGCCGAGGCGGCCGGTGTCGTCCGACCCCATGAAGTCCAAGGGGTGCAGCAGCAGTGACAACTCGGTGCCGGTGGAGCGGCAGAGTTGCAGCGCCGTGCGCCAATAGAGCTTCGCCACCGCCCGGCTGTACCCCGAGAGGTAGAGCAAGTACGACACGTGGATCGGCACCTTGAACAATGGCATCGTCGTCACCGGAATTTCGAGCAGCGGCCCGCTCGGCGTCTTCCACTCGAACGGCTTCAGCGGCCCGAAGCCGTCGGTGAAGCGGCCGAAGAGCTTCTTGCGCTTGGCACGCTCCTCCGCTGACAGTCCCTTGGCAGTGGCGAGGTAGTAGAGCCGCGCCAGCGGGCCGAGGAACGTGGGGAAGGTGCTGCAATCGTAGGCGTACCCGCGCCGGGCGAGGACATTCAGCAGCGTCGGCGAGTGGCTGAACCCCGGGCCGCGGAAGCCGGTGGGCCGCACGCCGGTCGCCGTATAAATAGCCTCTTCGGTGCGTTTCAGTTCGTCTTCGATCTCGGCTTCGCTGTAGAGGTGCAGCCACGGCTCGTGGTGGAACGAGTGGTTGCCGACCTCGTGACCCGCGTCGGTGATCGAACGCAATATCGATGCGTGCGCGGGATCGGACGCATCCTTGCCGACGAGGAACCAAGTGATTTTGAGGTCGCGCTTCGCCAGGAATTCCAGCACCCGCGGAACGACGATGCCCAAGTAACTGGGGTACTCGTCCCAACCGGGGTCGCCGTGGGTCTTCAAGTACGACCACAAATTGTCGAGGTCGAGCGAGAGGCTGCACATCGGTTTCATGCGATCCGCCCCACCGCTTGCTCGGCCAATTGCAGCGTCTCGTTCACGTTGAGCGTACCGTTGATGATGTGCGACGAGTTCACCAAATACACCCCCGGCAGGCTCGTTTTCATATCCGGCACGCGCTCGGAGTAGTTCAGCGTCGGCACGGCGAAGACGTGCTTCACCTTCGCAAGTTGGAACGCCAGCACATCGTCGCGGTGAAATTCCGGGTGCATCCGTTCGAGCGCCGCGAGGAAGCGCTCGCGGATCGAATCGTCCGATTCGGCGAAGAGCGGGTCGTCCGGCGCCACATACTTCGGCAGATAGACCAGCGTCCGACCGCCGAACTCGGCGGGATCGACGAGCGCGGTCATCTCGATGACCCCCGTGAACGGGAACCAATCGTCGGTGAGGTTCGTGACGTAGAAGCGCGACAGTGGCTTCTTCAGCAGCAGCGACGCGCAGACGATTCCTTGGTAGGTGAGATCGTTCAGCTTCGCCGATTCATCCGCGATCAAGCCCGGCACGAGCTTCGCCGCCAGCGCCGGGGCCGAGGTGACGATGACGCGGTCGAACTCCCGAACCTCACCGGACACAAGTTCGATCTTCGGCCCCTCGGCGATCCGCGCCACCGGTGCGTCCGCGATCAACTCGACGCCGCGCTCGAGCAGTTTCCGCGTGAAGCGATCCACGATCGTGGCGTATCCGCCGCGGACGTAGCCGAAGAGTTCCTTCTTCATGCCGGAGCGCCGGGCGGCGTACATCCGCGCGATGGTCGCCCAGATGAACGCCGCCGAGGCGATGCGGTAACTCTCGCCGAGCTTGGCGCGCAGCAGCGGCAACCAGATTTTCTCCGTCGTGCGGTTCCCCGACCACTTACGCAGCCAGTCGACGACCGGGATCTTTT
This sequence comes from Fimbriiglobus sp., assembly GCA_031415915.1. GTDB lineage: Bacteria > Planctomycetota > Planctomycetia > Gemmatales > Gemmataceae > JALHQU01. The sequence continues at coordinate 13,410 of JANOSQ010000520.1, forward strand.
CGAGCGCCTTCCAATCGGTCACCTTGGAAGCGTGGCGGATCGTCAGCCCCAGCCGCAGCTTGCTGAGCAACCCCAGCGGCGGGAACTTGAGGAACTCGACGGAGTTCGACATCGAATAGAGTTTGCCGTCGGTGTAGAAGCCGGTCTTGGTTTCGACGCCGACGAACTCGGACGACAAATCGAGATCCTTGAGCAGCGCGTGCGTGTGCGAATCGGACAAGAGAATGACGTGGTAGAAGCGGTCCCAAATGATGTCGCCGAGCTTCCACGCGGAGGCCAGGCCGCCGAAGTGCGGTGCGGCTTCGAACACCGTGACCGCATGACCCAGTTTTTGCAGGCGATCCGCGAGCGATAGCCCGAGCAGCCCGCCGCCGACGATGCCGATGCGCTCGCTCATGCCGACTCGCCCGTGACCCCGGCGCGGTGGTCGTAGCAGCGGTCGCAGACGGAGCAGCGGAGCGATAGAA
>JANOSQ010000521.1:0-3680 GCA_031415915.1 Fimbriiglobus sp.
ATCACGGCCGCGAACCGGGTCTCGCACGAAATCCTCGAGGGGCTGAGCGCCAACGATCTCCGCGGCGCCTGCCCCAATGCCCTCGTCGCCCACCCGGCCGGGATCATCGGCGGCATCGATAAGCAATTCACGGGGCGCGTCGAACGGGTCGATACGGTGCTGCTCAATTCCCTCCTCGAACACGACATCATCCCGGTGATCCCGCCCATCGGCTGCGATGGCGTGGGTCGATCGTACCGTTTGAACTCCGATGCGGTCGCGGTCGAAATCGCCAAAACCTTACGGGCCGTGAAGCTCGTCTACCTCTGCACCGAAGGGGGCGTGCAGGGGGCCAAAGGCATCCTGCGGCAAATGACGGTGGAGGAAGCGGACGCGTTCTTGAAGAAAACCAAGGGGGAATTGCACCCCGGCGCCCTCACGAAGTTGGCGCACGCCGTCCGCGCCGGCAAAGACGGCGTCGAGCGCATCCACATCATCGACGGCCGCGAGCAAGAGGGCTTGCTCGGTGAGGTGTTCTCGAACGAGGGCATCGGCACGCTCATCTACACCAACGAGTACCAAGCGATCCGCACCGCGATGAAGAAGGACGTCCGCGCGGTTTACAACCTCATCCAGCAAGGGGTGCAGGCCGAGGAGTTGGTGAAGCGAACCCGCGGCGACCTCGAAAAGATGATCTCCGACTTTTACGTCTTCGAAGTGGACAAGAACCCCGTCGGCTGCGGGGCGGTACACCTTTATCCGGCCGAGGACGTCGCCGAACTCGCCTGCGTGTATGTGGATCCGCGCCACGAAAACCAAGGCATCGGCGGCAAATTGATCAACTACGGGGAGGCGCTGGCGCGGGCGCGGAACATGGGCCGGCTCTTCTGCCTCAGCACGCAGGCCATCAATTACTTCATCCAAAGAGGCGGATTTTCCCTCGGCTCCCCGGACGATCTCCCGCCCGTGCGCCGCGAAACTTACGACCGGAGCAACCGGCGTTCGCAAGTCCTCGTCAAGGCGCTGAAGTGACAATTCCGGGGCCGGGTGCGCATCTTCCGATTCTGCCACCCGCCCGCGCTGGTCCTCCCGCCCTTCTCGCATCGCCCGCAATCCGCCGGGCCGCCCCCGCGCCGATACTCCCCCCATCGAGCTTTCGGGTCCTTTGGGTTGGGCGAACACCATGGCGACGTTCTTTGTCATCCCCCCGCGCGAGTGTTTGGAACAAGCTCTCGTCGAATTCCTCCACCGCGTCCTCCCGACGGTGCCGACCTCCCCGGCCGTGGTCGAAGCGTTCCTCGGCGCCCTCGAGCTGGAAGCCAATCGGGCCGAAGACGTCTTCTTCGTTCACCGCGAGGATCTGGGCGGGTTCGACGACCCCGTCCGCGAACTCATCGAAGCCTTCGGCGCCGAGCCGGGCGACAAGGTCGTCGAGATCGGCGCGACGGTTTCGAGCCGGGCCGCGACCCTCCGGCGCTGCACCGTGCGCGAGCGCATGTCCGAAAAGGTCGGGATTCGCTAAACTGTAATCGTTATCCGTCCTTCGTCATTCGTCCTTCGAGTCTCGGCCACGGCGCCGATCGAATGCGGAACTGCGAAGCCCGAATGACGAAGGACGAATGACGAATGACGACCGCAACTGACACCGACGATAGCTGGGCCGAATTCTACCGCGAAATCGGGCTCGAACCCGAAACGACCGAAGCGGCCGCGGCCCCTCCGCAAACCGTCGAGGACGAAGAGCCGACGGCCGAGGTCGAACCGGCCGAAGCCGAAACGACCGAGGGCGAAGGCGAATATGAAGACAAAGGCCCCGAGGCGGACGGCCCCGGCGGCGAAGAAGAGTTGAACGAAGACGGTACCAAGAAGCGTCGGCGTCGGCGTCGGCGCCGCAGCAAGAAGGGTGGCCCGGTCGTCGCGGGTGAGCCGGCCGCCGAGGGCGAGGCCAGCGAAGGCGAAGCCGAGGAACCGCTCGCGGAAGTGTACGATGACGACGGTGGCCCCAGCCCCGAAGCGTCGCGGGAATTGATCGCCAATTGGGACGTCCCCTCGTGGACGGAGATCGTCGCCGGGTTGCACCGCCCCAGCGGCCGGTAGCTCGCCCCCTTCCCAACTCCCGGTGAATGCAGCCATGGCGGACGCGTTGATCGATGTCGTCGGCGTCGACGAACTCCCGATGGTGGTCGATCTCTACAACCAGATCTTTCGCCCGGCGCGCCCGCTCGAATCGTTCCAGCGCCGCTTCGTCGGCCGGCACAACATCCTCCAGTTGGTGGCCCGCATCGACGACAAACCCGTCGGTTTCTTCCTCGGCTTCGAGCTGAAACCCGATACCTTTTTCGCGTGGTTCTACGGGGTGATGCCCGAGTGCCGCCGGCTCAGCATCGGTTCGCAGTTGATGGAAGCCGCCCAAAGCTGGGCCGCGCAGAACGGCTACGAGTCGATCCGGCTGGAGTGCCACAACCAACACCGGCCGATGATGCACTTGGCCATCGACCTCGGCTACGACGTCGCCGGCCTGCGCTGGGACGCCGACCGCGCGTCGAACTTGGTGATCTTCGAGAAGGTGCTCACCCCGGCTTGATCGGGGCAACGAAATCAAGAGGAACGCGGATGAAACCCGGGATGGAGAGGTACTGACACGATGCGATCTTCTCCGATCCTCTTCATCCCGGGTTTCATCCGCGTCATCCGCGTTCCTCTTGTCCGCCATTCGGAGAATCACGGGGCCTGCTCCGCCAGCAGCGATTCCGCCAGTTCCATCAGGGCGGCCCGTTCTTTGTCACTGTGGTTTTGCAATTCGGTTCCCAAATAGCCGCGCACTGTGTCGGCGAAGGAATAGCTCCGTTCCGCTTCCGCCGGGGCGAGCGAGGGTCCGAGCTTGCTCGATTCTTTCCAATCGCGGGCGTACCAGCGGGGAAAAATCTCGGCGAGTTCCTTCAAGGTGTCTTCCAAGCTGTCTTGGCCGGCCGTGTAGCGGACGTGCAGATTCACCAAGTCATTTTCAGTTCCGCCGGATTCAGCCTTCAACCGCGGCAGATCGACGGCCGGGTCGAGGATCGTCACTTCGTAAATCGGCGTGCCCGGCAACGGCAGGACACGGATGTCGCCGACGCGGCCCTTCGCATCGAGTTCGAAGACGCAAACCGACTTGCTGTCGGTCGCTTCGCCGAGGTCCATCTTCTCGATGCTGCCGGAGTAGCGAATGTGCTCGTGCCCGAGGAACTGCGGCTTGTGGATGTGCCCGAGGGCGACGTAGTCGAACTGATCGGCGAAGGCTTGGCTGTTCACGACGACGTCTTCTTCCGGCGTGATGCGGAAGAGCGAATCGCCGACGACGGCGCCGAAGACGTTGGCGTGGGCCGCGAGGACGCTCGGCACCCCGCTGCGGTACGACGGGTGCTTCCGCAGTTCTTGAATCGTCTCCTCGAAGGCGCGCACGAGCAACCGATTCTTCTCGTCCGGGTCGGCGTACTTCTGCCCGGCCGCACCAACGAGGTAGCGCGTTGGCGTCGGATACGGCATGAGGATGAACTGGACTTCAAACTCGTCGCTCGGGTCGCGCAAGCGCAGGAACGTCGGATCGGCCGCGAGGTAGAGGCGACCGGGCGGAACGAGTTCGCCGGTGGCGCCGATGCCGGGTGCGGCCAAGCCCATGGCGTTGAGCAGCGTCTGGCAGAAGTTCTCGTTGTCGTGATTGC
>JANOSQ010000522.1:0-1961 GCA_031415915.1 Fimbriiglobus sp.
GGCTGGGTGGCTGCAAATTCACTGGGGCCTGCACCAGATTGCGGCGGGCGGTTTGTCGCGTCCGCATCCCAGAATGGTTTCAGCCGGTGTTGCGGGACGCGATTTTGAACGTAAGTCGTTGCGGCGCATCGGTTCTACCAGGAATCTGAAATGATTCCACGCGGGGGTGGGGCACTCTGGGCTGGAATCATTTTCGAGTCGGGTTTCCAAGCCCAGGCGCATAGCTCCGACGGGACCCCGGTCTACGACGCACCGAGTGAATGGCTAAAGTGCCATAAATCATGGTCGCACCAGCCCGGGACCTCACCGGAAAATCCTTTCGGTCGGCCGGGTTCATCCGGTAGACTACACTTATGCGAACTCCACACCGCGGCTTTACGCTCATCGAATTGCTCGTCGTCATCGCCATCATCGCGGTGTTGATCGGGCTGCTCCTCCCGGCCGTGCAGAAAGTCCGCGCGGCCGCCGCGCGGATGAGTTGCGCCAACAACCTCAAGCAGATCGCGCTCGGTCTGCACAACTACGAATCGGCCCACGGCCAATTCCCCGAGGGGTACCGCTTCACCGCGCCGACGCGCTCCTACTTTCCGACGGTGCTGCCGTACATCGAACAGGGCAACATCCGCTACGACCTCGGCCGCAATTGGGACGATCCGATCAACCGAGCCGCGGGGCAGACGGCCATCAAACTCTTGCTCTGCCCGGCGGCCCCCGGCGACAACCGCACGGCCACGGATACGTCCTTCCGCCCGGCCGTCACCGATTACACCGTCTACCACGGCATCAACCCCGGCTATTGCGACCGGGCGGGCTGGCCCTACTATTCGCCGATCGCCGACAACGGGATCATGACCCAGAGCGCGTGCCGGATCGTCGATATCACCGACGGCACCACGCAAACGCTGTTGGTCGCGGAAGACGCCGGCCGGCCGGAACTCTGGCGCATGGGGCGACGGATTTCCGGGATCGCCAGCGCCGGCGGTTGGTCCGACCCCAACGTGGAAATCGCCCTCGACGGCTCCGACACCACGACGGTCGGTCAAGGGCAAGGCAACGGCCTGTGCGTGATGAACTGCACCAACGATAACGAAATGTACTCGTTCCACACCGGCGGGGCGAACGCCGCCTTCGCCGACGGCAGCGTCCGGTTCCTCCGCGAATCGATCGACGCCAAGACGTTCGCCGCGCTGGTCACGAAGAGCGCCGGCGACATCCCCCTCGGCGATTGGTGATACTCGATGCGCGTTTTGTTGGCACCGGTCGGCAGTCACGGCGACGTGCATCCGTTCATCGGCCTCGGCTTGGGCCTGCAAGCGCGCGGGCACGCCGTCACGCTGATCGCCTCCGAGATGTTCGCCGATCTCGCCGTGCGGCACGGCTTCGAATTCGCCCCGTCGATCACGCGCGCCGAATACGAGCGCACCATCGCCAACCCCGATCTCTGGCACCCGAAGCGCTCGGTGCGGGTCATCTTCGACGAAGCGCTGATGCGGAAGTATCTGCCCATCGGCTACGAGCACATCCGCAGCCGGTACGCGCCGGGCGACACGGTCCTCGTCGCCGGGCCCCTCTCGCTGCCCGCTCGCATCGCCCACGACAAGCTCGGCATCCCCCTCGCCACGGTTCACCTCGCGCCCATCGGGATTTTCAGCGCGGTCGAGCCGGCGGTGTATCCGACGATCCGAATGCGGTCGTGGTGGCCGGGGGCGCTCAAGCAATTCCTGTTCTGGCTCGGCGAGCGCTACTTGATCGACCCCAAGATCCGACCCGAATTGAACGCCTTCCGGGCGACCCTCGGCCTGCCCCCCGTACGGCGGGTACTCGGGAAGTGGATCCATTCCCCGCAGCTCGTGCTCGGCCTGTTCCCGGAATGGTTCGGCCACCCACCGGATTGGCCGAAGCACGTCCGGACGCCGGGCTTCATCCGCTACGACCAAGCCGACGGAACGCCGCTGCCGGCG
>JANOSQ010000523.1:0-13046 GCA_031415915.1 Fimbriiglobus sp.
TCATCGCGTCGCAAGCGAAACTCCCGTTCAGCTATTCCGCGGTCGGTGCGACCGCGACCACTCCGCCGCCCGGTTACGTCGTCGATCGCACCCGATGCAAACTCGGCGAAGGCGAAGCCGTCTTCACCGCGGCGAAGAAAGGCTTGGAGCGCTGGGAGCAGTTCCGACTCGGGTGGGTCGAAGCGGGGCCGCCGGAGACCCCGATCCGCGTCGGCGAGGTGGTGGCCGTGATGGGCCGCGCGATGGGATGCTGGTGGGTGAACGCTTGCCGGATCGTTTACGTTGTCGATGAACCGGGCCGCAAATTCGGCTTCGCCTACGGGACGTTGCCCGATCACGTCGAGAGCGGCGAAGAGCGGTTTCTGATCGAATGCGATCCGACAGACGGCGGCGTTTGGTACGACATCGTGGCCTTCTCCCGGCCGAATCACATCCTTGCACGCTTGGGCTACCCGCTGGTTCGGCGGTTGCAAAAGCGATTCGCGCGAGACTCGGCCGCGGCGATGGTCCGCGCCTGCCGGTAGATCTATTTGTCCCGGAGCATTCGGCGGTGTGCCGCGGCGCCGGCGGCGTCGCCTTTGCGTTCGAAATGGTCCATCATCTCGCGGTGGGCGCCTTGGTGATCCGGGGCCCGCGCCAAGAGCTTCTCCATCCAGTAGACGCCGCTGGACTCCATCCGCATCTCCATGAAGAGGTTGCCGATCTCGAACCACTCTTCCAGCGTCGCATCGGTTTTGTCGGCCCGGTCGCGGAGGAGGTAGTTCAGCCGGATGTTCCGCTCGTTGAGCTTCACTTGCTCTTGCTGGACGGCCACGGCCTCGGCTTCCCGGCCTTGCAAGCGCAGGGCGGAAACCAGGACGAATCGCGCTTCCGTCTCGGTCGAGTCTTGGGCGATGACCCGCCGCAACCTCCGCTCCGCGTCGAGTCCTTTACCTTCTTGGACATCGAGCCGGGCGAGGTAAACCACCGGCGCGACGTCGTCCGCGGCCAGTTGGGGCTCGACCGCTTCCAAGATTCGCCGGGCTTCTCGGCTCCGCCCCTCCAAGAATCGCAGCATGCCGACGCGGGCTTTCACTTCGACCCGGTCGGGGGCTTGGGCGACCAAGTAGTCGAGGTGGGGGAGGACCTCGGGTACTTTCTTCTCGTCCAGACAAAGCTCGACGAGCCGGAGCCGCACGAGCATCCGGCCGGGTTCGAGCTCGAGGGCCTTTTCGTAATCGCGGTGGGCCAAGGCCGGCGTGGATGTCCGTTCGTAGATCCAACCGCGCCAATCGTAGGGGAGCGCTTGATCGGGGAAAAGTTCGATCCATTTCGAGAGGCAGGCGTTGGCCGCTTGGTAGCGCAGTCGCTTCATGTACGACATGCTGATCGCTTCGAGGATTTCTTGGCTCTGCGCATGCCCTTGGTCCACGAGGACGAACAGCGGATCGGCCGCGTCTTCGTCGCCGGTTTCGATGCGGAGCAGCAGGAATTCGAGTTGGGCCGCATCGCGCGATTCGGTGCGGAGGGCGAAGTAGCGGTTGAGGTACCCCTCGGCGGCGGCGTACTGACCGGTCTTGCGGCTGGTCTTCGCCGAGAGCAGGAGCAAGGCCGGGTCGTTCGGCCACACACGGCGGCAGAAGTCCAGCCGGCGACGCGACGCTTCGAACCGCTGGGAATCGGCGTCGGTGACCGCTTGTCGCCACGAGTAAACCGCCCAGCCGTAGAAACTCGACGCGCCGATCAAGATCACCGAGAAGAGCGTGATCGAAAGCAACCGCACGGGTCGTCGGCGGAAGGCTCCGAACAGCGTGGAGCGGGCGAGCGTGATCCTGCGGCCGACGGATGACATCCCGTACTCCTGGCGATGGGCGTAACCGAGTGAAGATTGTGAAATCATACGCCGAAAGCCCGCCGGGAACGGTTCGTTCCGGGCGGGCTTTTGGATTCTGGCAGCGACAGAGGCCATTAGTCGGCCAGCGGAATGTCCTTGACGGTCGCACCCGAGCCGACATCGACTTGGATGCCGGACGTCACTTTGGAGGCGTACTTGGTCGGGATTTTGGTGTAGATCTTGGCCAAATCTTCCTTGGAGGCGCCGGTACCGGAGTCGCCGGCACCCGATTTGTTTTCGCCGCCACCTTTGCCCATCGCTTTCAAGTATTCGTCTTGCATTTTTTCCCGCTCGCCACCTTTATCACCCGCCGTGCTCTTGGGGGCTGGCTTGTTGGGATTCAGGGTCTCGGTTTCGATGGTCACGGTGTAATTTCCGGCGGCCACGTCGGAAATCGAATAAGTGCCATCCGGTTGGATGATCGCGGAGTACGACCCACCCGATTCGCTGGACATCGTGAGGTTACCGCCCTTGATGGGGGCGTTTTTGTAAGTCACCACGCCGGAGACTTTGGCCTTGGAACCGGCGGAACAGCCGAGGATCAAGGCGAGGGAGCAGCAAAGAGCCGAGGCGATCACCGTGCGAAAGGTTGTGTTCATGGGGTACCGAGGTGTTGGGAGAGTAATCGGGCGTGAGAAGACCCGAACTGCGGGAGCGCAGTTCGGGTCAAGTTGGATTCGGCGTTGTAGGGCGGAGTCTTCGGAATCCGCCGCCGACAGGAAGCAACCTTCAGACAGAGGCGAATCGCTTTTCATTCCTGCGGCGGCCCTACAAGAATTGCGAAAGTCGGTTTACCAGTCGTTGCCGAGCACCAAGCCGTCTTTCGGCTCGAGAGCCCGCGCCAGCGTGTTAATCGAGATATGGGTGCCAATGTTCCGGACGCTGCCGTCCATCATCAGGGTCAACATCCCACCGCTCGAAAGGGCTTGGAGGCGAGAAGGATCGCAATCCCGCATCGACGGTTTGCTTTGGATCGGGGTCAGGTAGCCGGCGTTGCCCGTGATCGGGTTGATCGGGTAATCGGCCGGCGGGTTGTTGAAGTCCGGGTAGTTGGTGGCCGGCATCCAGTAGGTCGGCGAGAAGAGCGGGTTGGTACTACCGGTGTAGAACTGGCTGACGGGGCCGGGGAGTTGACCGTCTTCGGCCCAGACGCGGGAAACCCACGTGCGACCGTTGTTGTTATTGCCCGGGCTACCGGGGCCGCACTTGGCGTAGCGTTCGACGAAAGCGATCGTTTGCGAGGTGCCGTCCGGGAACGAGCGGGGGATGCTCGCCGTCCCGCCGTTTTGCCAGTCGTCGCCCCAGCCGCCTTTGAAGGCGTGCCAGTTCGCGTGGTAGCTGGCCGAACCGCGAGGACCGGCGCCCACGCCCCAATCGGAAGCTCCACCGCTTGCTTCCAAGCTGGAATCGACCGGGGAAATGTATGTCTTCACGATCGTGGTGGACGACCCGCCTTGGTCGGTACCGCGCCAAGAGTTCCGTTGCGAATTCGCGTACGACGCTTCTTGTTCAACGTAGGGGAGCAAGAAGTGGTGCAGAGTGCCGAAGCGGGTCGGGCGCGATTGCAGACCCCAGTTGGTGTTGTTGCTGGTGACCGGGAACACGCCGCAGGTCGAGGGCAGCTTACCGTACGTGTCGTTGCACGAGTGAACGGCAATGCCGATTTGCTTGAGGTTGTTGCTGCTGCTCATACGAGCGGCCGCTTCGCGGACTTTTTGCACGGCCGGCAATAGCAGGCCGATGAGGATCGCGATGATCGCGATCACGACGAGAAGCTCGATCAGCGTGAACGCCGATCGGTGCTTCGGGGAGAGAACCCTGCGCATAAAATGCTCCAAAAGAGAGCGAACAAGATGGAATGAGTATCCGCGAGCCTGCGCTCACAATTACCTCATTAAGGAATATCGTCATTCCCGCGGGGCCTGTCAAGGGCCAAAATGGTTTGTGGCGGATTTATTTCCGCCCCCCTCTCCGGATCTGGATCCGACTTGGCAAACCGCGGGAAAGCGTGCTGAACAATGCCACCGCGAAAGCCGTAGAAGACTAGCGTTCCCCCGTCTCGCCGCGGCTTTTCCCAGCGATCATCTTCCCCCATGATGCCCAACTCTGAACCCGTCGGATCCGCCACCGCTTTCCAGGCCCCGGCCATCGGCTCCCGCGCGAAGTTCGTCTGGCCGCTGTTCTTGATCGCATTCGGTTTTCTGCTAGCGTCCTTTCCCGCTCGAAACCCGGACGTCTGGGGCCATTTGGCCAATGGCCGGTCCGCGCTCAACCATCTCGAACTCCGCGATTCATTCACACCGCTTTTCGATGCGATCCTCTTCGCCGGGCACGCGCTCGGTGGGGAGTTCCTCGTTGTCTTCACCAAAGCCCTGTCGGTCGGTCTACTCGGCGTGATCCTCTTCAACACGTCCCGGCTTGTGCTGCGTCACATTGATGGTTTGGGGTCAGAGCCGGACGCGTTAGCGACGTTGTCGCGTCAAACGTCGCTTACGCGTCCGGCTCCGAAAGAAACCATCCCAAATCACTGGCGTGACCAACCACTAGGCTCGCTCGGAGTGTCGGCCCTGATCGTCGGCTTGGCACTGCTGGCCGTCAGTCTGCGCGCCAACCTTCAGCCCCAAACGGCGACCTACCTTCTGCTCGCACTGACCGCATTCGGGTTGCAGCGGTTCGGCACACGGCCGATGCGCAAACTCGATTGGGCGTTCCTCGCGCTACTGGCGCTGGCTTGGGTGAACCTCGACCGCGGCTTCGTCTACGGTTTAGCGGTCATCGCCACGGTCGGAGTCGGGCACCGGCTCGATCGATCGCCCCCGACTGCCCCACGACACTTCTATCCGATCCTGTTCGGCATCTCGATCGCCGCGTGCGTGTTGAACCCGGCCCATTGGACGGGGGAATTCCCGTTGCCGCTGGAATTGCGCTGGATCACAACTCGCGGCGCGGCCGGGGAAATGCGCAGCCCCATGACGTTGGCCTATTTTCAATCGGTCCGGGAAAGCCCCGCGGCTCTGGCCTATTACCCGCTCCTGTTGCTGAGTGCGCTCGGATTCGTTTGGAACCGAGGCGGGTTTCGCTGGGAGCGGTTCTTACCGAGCGCCCTGTTCGCCGGCCTCAGCATGGCGTCCGATCGAGCGATCCCGTTGTTCGCCATCGTGGCTGCGCCTGTCGCGGCGATGAATCTGTCCGAAGCTTGGGCGCGACGGAGCCACATCCCCACGAAAAGGATCCGCGCGAAGTGGTTGGGCTATTCGCTCCGAGGATTCTTGGCCGCGGCGTTCCTCATCGCGGCTTGGCCCGGCTGGTTGCAGCGGGCGCCCTACGAACCGCGCCGCTGGGCGTTCGACTTGTCGCCTTCCCCGGCACTCGCCGCGGATTTCCTCCGGAAGGCCAAAACGCCGGAGGGACGCACGCTCCATCTCACCGAAGAATCCCGCCGAGTCTTCCGCTGGCACTGCCCCGAGGACGACGGCGGGTTCGATCCCCAACTCGTCTCCGAATTGCTCGAGGGTCGCCCGGTCGACGACGCGATGCGATCCGCAAAGATCGAGCGGATCGCGCTCTACCATCCGGATGCGGAACGGCTCCGCCCGGCGCTGAACGCGCTCCTGAGGGATCGCTACCGCTGGCCGTTGCTCCACCTCCGCGGCGGCGTGGCCATCTTCGGTCGGCGCGACCCGAGCCCCGATTCGGAAAACCGGGTCGATGAAGGGATCGAGCTGATGGCCACGCGGATGCCGGAACTCGACGGTGGTCGCCCGCCGGTTCCGCGCAGCGGCCCGGACCTCGCGGTGCCTCCGCTCGAAACCTCTTTGCAAGCCGTCTTCACCCGCCCGCGTTCGGTGCAATCGGAGCACCGCGAAGAAGCGGCGTTGCTGTTGGTCATGGCGGATGTTTCCCAGCGGTGGATCCCGAAGCTCAGCGGGCTGGCGTGGCCTTACGAGCAAACGGCCGGCTTGATCGGCGCCACCGTGACCGCGATGAATCCTCTCCAAGCGGCGACCGGCGCTCTGCTCCGGCTCAACTACGCGTCGCCGCAATTGCCCGATCCGGGTCGCCCTTCGCGCTTGTTCCAACTCGTCGAGCAGCACTTCGAGTACACCCAAGCGAGCCGGGATGACTTCCTCCCGGGAACCCTGCCCGCCTCGATCCGAGCCGGTCGGCGGGCCACCGGGGACGACTCGGGCGACTCGGCGGCTTGGCTACTCTTGAGCGAAGCGTATTGGAAGCTCATGGCCGATTCGCGCGAACGGGTTTGGATCGGCGAATTCAAACAACTCGGCGAACTGCGGCAAGCGCAAATCGCGACGGCGCTCCGCCGCGCGATCGAAGCCAGCCCCAGCCCGTCCGCGCGCATGCACGGCTTGTCGTCGCTCATGTTCCGCCAGATGGGGCATTTGGATCTCGGCTTGGAACACCTCGAAGCGGCGCGGGCGGTCGAACGCCGCAACGCGCGCGGGGTTCCCCCGGACGCGGCCGCGGCGAAAGCCGATCAGCGCTATCGCGACGATGTGAAGAAGCTCCGCGATCAATACGACCGGGAATCCGCCGGCTTGCGGGTGGTCGACCAAACCCGGCTCGCGGAGGAGCTGCACTTGCCGGGGCTCGCGCTCGAATTGCTGCTGAAGTCGGACATCGCCGCGTTCGGCGTCGCGGGGTTGAAGCAACAAGTCGAACTCATGGTTCGCACCGGGCGCTCCCAGCAGGTGATCGAATGGATGGCCCCCGAGCAGAAAGATTCCGTCGGCCTCCGGAACTACCACTGGTGGCGGGCCCAAGCGTTCGCGGGCTTGGGCGACTACGACTCCGCCGACCGGGAACTCATCGAGATCGGCGGAGGGGCGGGCGACCTGATCCCCGATCCCGCTCTGCTCGTGACGCGGACGGCCACGCTGGTTGGCAAGAACGTCTTGGGGGAGTCGCCCCAAGGGCGGGGCCTTCCCGATGCGATCGCCCGGGCATACTCCCGCTCGGACGCCGTGACCGAACTCACGACGATGGAAACGCGGCTGAAGAATTTGGCGGAAGTCAGCGCCTTGCGCGGCATTCTCGCCCTTGAAATCGGGGATTGGAGCGCGGCCAAGCAGTACGGCGAAGCGGCCAAATCCTTCACGCCCGTGCGCTCCGACGGAACCGCGACCACGCTCCGGCAAGTCGGCCAAAGCCTCGTGGATCGTTCCCACCCCCCGAAGTGACTTCACCGGGTCTCGCGCAGGAACCACTCGCCGAAGGCCGTCCGCTGTTGCGTTTGGGTCGTCAGGCCGATGGCCGTCTCGAATGCTTTCCGTCCCCCGTCGCGGTCCCCCCGCTTGTGCAGGCAAACGCCGAGCATCAGGTGCGCGAGCGGGTGCAGCGGGTGAATCTTCAGGGCCGCACCGCAATCCTCCTCGGCCTTCGCCCACTCTTTCTTCGCGGTGAAGACCGACGCCCGCGCCAATCGGTGATCGACCGTCCTCGGACTCATCGCGATCAGCTTCGTCGCGGCTTCCTCGGCCCGGTCGAGCTTGTCCGACAGCAATGCCGCTTCCGTCAACTGGGTCAGTGCCTCCTCCGACTCCGGGGCCAGTTTCACGGCCCGCTCCGCCGCGGCGAGGCGCTCGACGTTTTGCCCATTGATGCCGCGCATCCGGCTCATAGCCAGCCACGCCGGCACGTCGCCGCGCCAAGTGCCGAGCGACTTCGCCAGCCGCTCCTGGGCGAGGCGGGCGACCGACTGCTGTTGGTTCGGCCCGGGGGGCACTTTGTCGGTCAAGTTGGCGAGTGCGATGCCGAGGTCCCGCTCGAATTCGCCGTCGAGGGCACCGCCGTGAAACGCCACCAAGGGAACGGTGCCGGGCGGCAACCGTTTCTCAGGAACCGCGACGGCCGGTCGGCGTTGGATCCTGTGATCGGTGACGCTCGTGTGCGCGATGTTCGAACTCCCCGCCTGCGGCATGTGGCACGCCACGCAGCTATCGTTCTTCGCTTTGCGATCCGGTTCCGGCGCCTTGCAGCCTTTCGTTTCATGGCAGGTGAGGCACTTGCCTCGGTAATAGCGGTCGCGTTCGGCGACGGCCGGGGACTTGTGCGGATCGTGGCAACTCGTGCACAGCAGCGCATCGCCGGCGGGTGTCGTGCAGCGGCTGAACTTCAATTGCTCGAATTGCCCGACGGATCGCTTGACGTCCGCGATGTCCGGGTGCCGGACGAACACGCGCACGAACAGCTCGAAGGGCAAGCCGGGCCGAAACTCGTACTCGCTCCGGCCGCGCCGGGCCACGCGCTCCTGCCCCTGCAAGTGGCACTGCTCGCAAATCGCGACCTGCAACGCGGCCGAGAGGTGCTTCGGATTCACGATCGAGGTATCGACCTTGGCGTCCGACTTCCCCGCCGTCCGCTCGGCCACGTGCAGATCGCCGGGGCCGTGGCAGCGCTCGCAGCCGATGGCCGTTTGAATCGGGGACAGCGGCTCGCGGTACTGATTCACCGCGTGGGGAAGCGGTTCGACATCGTTCACGTGGCAATAGAGGCACGACGGCACGATCGCCCGACGGCCGCCCGTGCCCAAGTCGAAACCGGGCGACACATCCCAGCGCGATTCCTTGCTGAACCAACTGACCGGCGATTGCCAGACGGAACCGTCCTCGATCGCGAGGTACGATCGGCCGCGGGTGCCCGAGCCGATGGCGAGGTTCGCGGCGACGGTGTAGTCCGGCAGCGGCGCCCCGGAGCCATCCTTCGCCGAGACGCTGTGGACGCCCCCCGCCCCGGTTTTTGTGGCCCGGAGTTCGTAGCCGGCGAGTTTCCACGGGTTCTTCGCGGCCGCATCGTAGTTCTCGATCGGTGCCCCGCCGCCCAGTACCGCCGAACGCCCCATCGGGTGGGCGTGATACGACGTGCAGATGTCCCCGTGGCAAGGGACGCAACGGCTGTCGCCGACGTACCGGACGCCCGGCTTCACATTCCGGAACGGCGTCGGGTAAGTCGAACGCGGGTCGGGTTGCAACGGGTCGGGCGAGACATCCTCGATCTCCGCCGTCGTCGGGGTGGTGGCCGCGGGCTCGCGAAAAACCGCGTACCAAAGCCCCCCGGCGCCCGCGAGGACGATGATTCCGATCAGTCCGATGCGCGGGAGCGAAAGTCGGGCCATGGGCGCGGGGTTCCGTTAGTTGTGGCGGAGCGCTTCGATCGGGTCGAGCCGGGCCGCGCGGTGGGCCGGGAAACTCCCGGAGACCAACCCCACGAGCATCGAGACGCAGAACGCCAAGATCGGCGACCAGACGCGGATCATGGTGGGGACACCGAAGGCGCTCGATAGCAGGTGCGCGACCCCGATGCCGACGGCGATCCCGATCAACCCGCCGAAGCCGGTGAGCACGAGCGTCTCGATGAGGAACTGCGCGGCGATGTCGCGCTGTTTCGCCCCGAGCGCCCGCCGGATGCCGATCTCGCGCGTCCGCTCCGTGACGGTGGCGAGCATGATGTTCATGATGCCGATGCCGCCGACCACCAGCGAAATCCCCGCGATCGCCCCGAGGATCAGCGTGAACATCCGCTGGGTCTGCTCGGCTTTCTGAAGCAGTTCCAGCGGTACGACGACGACCACGTCCTTGTTCGGGTGGTACTTGTCGATGATCGACTGGATCACGGCGGCCGTCCGCGGGACGTTCTCCACGCTATCGACCGACACGGTGATCTGGCTCACTTCCAAACGCTCGATCGAGAACGACCCCGCTTTGGCGGAGATCAGCTCGCGGCCGAAGCGGGCGCGGTCCGTGGCGAACGGTATGAACAGCACTTTGCTGTAGTCCGCGTTCGCCCCCGCGTCGCCGCCGGTAGCCAGGGACTTATCCTCCGACACGCCGACGATGGTGAAGGTGAGGAGTTCCCCGAGTCCTTCGACGCTGACGGTCCGGCCTATCGGATCGAGGGCCGGGAAGAGCGACTCCGCCGCGGACGCGCTGATAACCCCGACGTTGTCCATGAGCTTATTGTCGACGGCGGAGATCGCCCGGCCGCGCAGGATCACGAGGTTGTTCTGCGCGAAGAAGTCGGGCATGACCCCGGCCAAGCGGGCGTCGAGTTTCTTGTCGCGGTTGCGGATCGTCTTGCGGTAGTCGCGCATCGGCGTCGCCGCGGTGACGGTCGGCACGGTGTCGCGGATGCGGCCGAGGTCGGCGTAGGTCAACCCGTACGAGAGCTGGTCGGTGCCTTTGGTCTCCTGCGAGTCGTCGCCGGGTTTGACGCTCCGCAGCAGGATCGTGTTCACCCCAAGGTCTTCGAGTTGCTTCAACGCTTGGTAGCGGGCCGCTTCCCCGACGGCGAGCATGATGATGACGGACGCGACGCCGAGGATGATGCCGAGGGCCGTCAGGCCCGACCGCAATTTGTGCGCGGTCAGGCTCCGCAACCCGAGTTTGAACGCGTGCCGGAGCCGGAGGGCGATCATCGCGGCCGCCTCACTTCTTCGCGGTGGGTGGCGTCTTCCCGGCCGTGGGGCCGGCGGCTTTGAGTTCCGCCGCGGCGCGGACGCGGGCATCGAGCGCGGTCAGCTCGCCGACCCCGACACCGTCGAGGATCTGGATGTACTGGTCGTTGCTCTCGCCCACCGTCACCTCTTTGCGTTCGATCTTCCCGCCGTGCACGACGTAGCAGACCGAACTCCCCTCGTACTCCGCGACCGCTTGGACGGGCACCGTCAAGGCGTCCGGGAGGGTGTTGATGAGGATCTTGACTTCGGCCGTCATGCCCGGCTTCAACCCCGCTTCCGTCGGCAGATCGTCGATCGAAATCTCCGTCTCGTACTGCTTCACACCGCCGCCGCGCCAGCCGTCGGTTTGCGGCAGCGTGCCGATGCGGATCACCTTGCCGTGGAGCACCCGATTCGGCAAGGCATCGATCTGCATCGTGGCCGTCTGGCCGATCTTCACCTTCTTGATCATCGACTCGTGCACTTTCATTTTCACCAGCATCCGCGACAGATCGGGCAGCGTGAAGATCGGTTGGCGGAAGTAGATTTGTGCGCCGGCGCGGATGCGGGCGCTTTCGTCCCATTGGCGGGCGCTGGCGTAGACCACCATCCCCCCGGTCGGGGCGCGCACGATGCAGCGATCCATCTGCTTCTTCAGCCGGTCGAGTTGCTTCGTCTCGATTTCGGCGGTCTTCAGCGCCGACTTCAAATCCGATTCCGCCTTGCCGATCGCGGTGGCTTGGGTGTCTTTGGTGCGGGCGAGTTCCAGTTTGGCCTCCCCCGCTTTCGAGCGGAGTTCCGTCTGATCCTTCTTGCTCGTGAACGTCTCCAAGATGAACAAATCGGCCTCGGCGCTGGTCACCCGCAGCCGGCGTTCTTGGATGGCGATCTCCTTCGTCCGGACTTGGTCGAGTTGGGCAAAACCTTTCTTCACCAAGCCGCGCGTGAATTCGAGATCGTCTTCGGATTCGTTCAGGTTCTTCCGCGCGAGTTCGAGTTCCCCCTTCGACTTGTCCACGGCACCTTTGAACTTACCCTTCGGATGGGCGTAGGATTCCAACTCGATCTCGGCGAGTTCCAGCGCCAACGCGGCCTTGGCGATCTCGCTCAGCGCTTTGTTCTTCGCCAGCGCCACCTCGCTGCGGGTCGAGTTCACCTTGCTCTCGGCGGTCTCCCACTTGATCTCTTGGTCGTTGATCAACTTCTCGAGCGCGTCGGTGTCGAGCTTGGCGACTTCGCCCCCTTTTTCGACCCGCGTCCCCTCGGGGAGAATCGAAACGATCTTGCCGCCCCCTTCGAGTTCGCAGGTCACTTGCAGCGCGTCGATGCTTTCGAGTTCGCCGCGATCCGTGACCGTGACTTTCAATTCGCCCTGTTGAACGGCCGCCGTCAGGGGCATCTTGCCGCCATCGGCCCCGAAGACGCTCGAGTAGCCCCACCACGCAGCGACGCCCAACCCCGCCGCGACCACCAGCAAAATCCCCGCGACCATCGGCCCGCGACCGCGCGGGCGGCGCGCCGCGCTCGGGGGCCGCATCGGCTTCACGGCCGAGAGCGGTGTCATCTCCGCGACGGTTTCAATTTGACCTGGATCACCGGCCCGCCGGGCCACCGGGAGGGTTTGGGCTGGCATTGGTCGGGAACCCCCGTTCGTCGAGTTGCAGTTCCTCCAAGTTTAGCAGAAGTCGGACGCGCTGTTGCTCGTAGCCGATGAAACTTCCGGCCAACCGCTCCCGGGCGGCCAGCAATTGTTCGAGAGCCCGCAGAACCCGCAGGGTCGAATCCCCGGTGTTCGCCTGGGCTTGATTCGGCGCCCGCAGCGACAGCTGTTCGTTCTCCAATTGCCGCGCGGCCGTGATGAGCGACAACCGCGCGATCTCGAAGTTGAAGCGCTGCAACCGCAAGGTTCGCAGGTCGCGGCGGATCTGCTGCTCCACGGTGTCGGACAGTTCCATGTACTCCCGCCGCGCCCGTTGGTAGTTGATCAAACTGAGCCGGTAGGCGTTCCGTTCCGCGAGGCGGTTCAACGGGCTGTCGAACTGGAGGCCGACGCTGTACCGGCTGAGGTCGCGGGAGAAGTCGAGCGGATTGCCGGCTTCGGGGTCGGCGACCATGTTCACGTTGGCGATCAGGTTGAAGTCGGAGCGCAACTGGTTCGCCGAGACGGTCACTTTCCGCCAAGCGTCGGTCACTTGGGCGAGCCGGTTTTGCAAATCGAGCCGGTTCACCTTAGCCCGGGCCACCCCCTCGGCTTCCACGACGTCGATGTCCGGTAGGCGGATCAGGTAGATCCGCGCCTGCGTCTGGGCCGAGATGGCCGTCGCCATGATCGTTTCCAGTTGGGTCGAGGCCCGCGTGAGCGCTTTCCACCCCGCCTCGCGGGTCGGCTCGGTCACTTCGGCCTTCTGTTGTTTCGACTTCGTTTGCAGGGCCGCGAGCAGGCCTTTCTGCGGGCCCAACTCGTCCGCTTGTTGCTTGTAGGCCGCGCCGGCGCGGGCGCGCCGTTCGGCGTCTTCGGGATCGACCGTGGGGCGGGCGAGTTCTTCTTTCCACCGTTTCAAATCGGCCTCGGCCACGTCGATCAACGGCGCGACCTTGCCGGCGAGTTCCATCAAGCCATGGTATTTTTTTCGCAGGGCGTCCACTGCGGGGGGGTTGCCCATGAAGCAAGCGGCCGGTGGGATAGTCGTTGATATAGCCGTTGCCGCCCAGGCATTGAAT